>JAGIAB010000555.1 GCA_017745135.1 Flavisolibacter sp. | reverse complement strand
CAATTACAGGACCTAATGGTTCGGGAAAATCAACCTTGCTTCAATGCATTGGCGGCATGTTACAGTTAAGCGAAGGGAAAATTCAATATGAAGACCAGGGCCAAGCTTCGCAGTTGAAAGAGGAAGAGGTGTATAAGCAAATTTCTTTTTGTGCCCCTTACCTGGATGTTATTGAAGAAATGACCTTGACAGAGTTTCTGCAATTTCACAACCAGTTCAAATCCTTTATCAATAATTTTTCAATCGATCATATTGTTGAAGAAATTGGATTAAATGCAGCTATCAATAAGCAAATCCGTTTTTACTCTTCGGGTATGAAGCAAAGAGTAAAGCTGGCGCAGGCCATTTTTTCTGATTGCAGTATTGTTCTTTTAGATGAACCTTGCAGCAACCTCGATACAAAAGGAATTGAACTTTATCACTCCCTGATCGAAAACTATTGTAAGGAACGTTTGGTAATTGTTTGTTCCAATGATGAAGTGGAATACAGCTTCACAACGGAAAGGATCAGTGTTCTTGACTACAAATAAAAACACGAATTGCTCTTAAGTACGTGAAGAAACAATTCATGTGCTTAATGCGCCGCACTCATATCTAACTTCTGTCCCTTATTCCCTTTTACCATCAATACAAACGGAATGCAAATGAGAAACATGACTCCGATATACAGGAACACATCCATGTAGGACAGCACCGAAGCCTGTTTCATTACCGTTGCCTGCATGGCTTTGTAAGCATCCTGCAGTGCAATATTTGCCGGGATGCCTTTTGCCATAAATGCATGTTGCATTGCATCAATTCTTCCCTGCACGTTAGGATCGAACCGGTCAAGATGATTGGCAATAGTAGCCTCGTGAACGACTAACCGGTTCGCCATAAAAGTGATGATAACGGCTACGCCAAACGATCCTCCCAGTTGTCGCATCATTCCTGTAAAAGCAGCTCCCTCGCCAATTTGTCTTCCCTTTAAAGTGCTTAAGGATAAAGTGGTAATCGGAATGAAAAGCATACCCATAGCCACCCCACGCAAAATAAGCATCCAGAAAAAATCATCCTTTCCTGTATCAGGCGTTAACAGTTTGTATCCCCAAAAGCAGAAAAAGAAAAATAACAACATGCCTGATGCGACCAGGTATTGCTGCTTCACTCCCTTTTGCAAAAGTTGTCCAATGATTGGCATCATGACAGCCGTGGTTAAAGCAGCAGGCACAAAAAGCAATCCTGCCTGCGTCGCTGTCCAGCCAAGGATAGATTGAGTATATAGAGGAATAATAAATGTTGATCCGTATAAGCCAAATCCAAGAATGAATGATAAAATAGTTCCTACACGAAGGTTGCCATTTTTTAATACTCTTAAATTAACTACCGGGTTGCGAAATGTCAGCTCACGCCAAATAAAAAAGAAGGCGCCAAAAAAACTGATCACGGATAATATAACAATAGTGCTACTGCTAAACCAGTCTTCTTCATGTCCTTTTTCCAAAATGTATTGAAGCGATCCTACAAACGCAGCTAATAAACCTATTCCCAGCCAATCAATATCTTTTGCCTTACTTTTCTCCGCATATTTCGGACTTCTTACAAATTGTAAGGTCAGTAGTGTTGCAATAATTCCCAGCGGGATGTTGATATAAAAGATGTATGGCCAGGAGGCATTGTCAGTAATGTATCCACCCAATGGTGGTCCAAGCGTTGGACCAATGATAACACCCAGTCCATAAATGGCCTGTGCCATTCCTCTTTTTTCAGGCGGGTAACTTTCAGTAATAATGGTTTGCGAAGTAACCAGCAAGGCGCCTCCGCCTACTCCCTGCAAGAATCGAAAAATTAATAACTCAGTTATTGTGCTTGAATTACCGCATAAAAATGAACAAATAGTGAAAAGGATAATAGAGGCAGCAAAATAATTACGCCTTCCAAATTGAGCGGCCAGCCAGCTTGTCATTGGAATGATGATTACGTTGCCAATTGCGTAAGCGGTAACTACCCAGCCTATTTCACTGGTAGTAGCGCCAAGGTTTCCCTTCATATCATTCAAAGAAACATTGACAATGGTTGTATCGACTATTTCAAGTAAGGCGCAAGTAATGGCGGTAAGAGTAATGATCACTCTTCGTGAGCCATACTCCACTAAGGAATCAGCAGCAGGTGCTTTGATTGCCGATGGAGATTTTAAACTTGCTGTATTGGTGTTTGACATTCTAAACTGTGTTTGTTGTTTTCTTTTTTTGTACCAGGCTGCATTGCTGCCATGAGCGTCTGTTGTGTCACTCACTTCTGCG
>JAGIAB010000554.1 GCA_017745135.1 Flavisolibacter sp. | reverse complement strand
AACACCCATAGGTCGTAGATAAGAGTGTTCATTGAAACCATCAATTATCTGTACTGATGCCTGGTAAGGAACAAAACCGGGCGTCCAAGCCTGATTAAAAATAACCGTGTCTCCTTCTACTAGTGCCGAGTCTACCAGCCTATCTTTTGAATTGTCAACCAAATAAACATATTTGCCAACCAAGGTTTGTTGCTGAGACTCTGAAAGGATAATTTTTAAAACAATACTGTTTGAATTTTGCTCCGACTTACACGATAACAAGAAAGTCATAACAGTTATGAATGCCCTTAAATTAAAACTCATGATCCTTAGTTATGATTGACTATTTGCCGATAACACTAAGATATACGCAATTTAATACGCCGAATCCACAAGCCACCGCACAAAGGCCTTCAGTGAGACATCGGCGGGGAAGGTTTCCATAGTGGCGGACACTCGGCACCAAAGGAAATGAATTCACCTGATCTGCTAGCGAATAAGCGTTACAGTGCCTTTTACGGTTATTTCTTTTTGAGCACTATTCTTACCCCTGACAAGATACACGTAAGTGCCCCCAATGGTGGCCTTGTTGTAGCTGCCGTCCCAGCCTTTTGATGGGTCTTTTGTTTGAAAGACTCTATTACCCCACCTATCAAAAACTGCAAATTCTTCCAGGTCAATGTCCGAATGTGGCGGGATTCTGAAAACATCATTCAGGCCATCCCCGTTAGGTGTAAAGGCATTGGGCATGCGCAAAGGCTGTATCACTGTAACATGCACACCTTTTTTAAGTACACAGCCGGCATCAGAGGTGGCTTCAAACATAAAGTTTATAATACCTGCCGGCAGCGGCCTGGTATTGGTAGCCAGAGACTGGGGTGATACTAGGTAGGTCTCAGGACCCCATCTATACAAGCTGGTATTAGCCAGCGCATTTGCCCTGAGTTGTAGCACAGATCCAGCCATTACAGTAGTATCCTTAGAAACTAAAATCACCTGTGGCAAGGGGTTTACTTTTATAGCAATGGTGTTTGATGCTATTTCAGGGCTTACTGAGCAAGCATTTTTTGTTTTTAGCACAGAGTGGACTGCATCTCCGTTTTTTAATTTGGCAGAAGTAAATGTTTTTGTTGTATCTGCTGTTTTTACACCATTTACCATCCATTGGTAAGACGCTCCCGACCCCTCGTTGGCTGTTTGAGCAGAAAACGTCACAGGAGTCCCTTCGCAAATTGCATCGGCGGAAGCCGCAATAGCAATGGTGGCCGGCGGAGTTTTTACAGTTCTTATGGTAACGGTATCGGCCGGTTGAATGCTGCAATAAGTAACCGTATCCGTTTTCAAAAGGCAGCTTACCTTATCGCCGTCTTTTAAAGTACTTGTGCTGAACACAGCACTGTTCGTGCCTGCTTCAACGCCATTTATACGCCATACATAGGCAGCATTGCTGCCCATATCCTCTGCCTTTGCAGTAAAGGTGGTCATTGTGTTTTCACATACAGTGGAGAACGGGGTAGTGACCTTAATGGAAGGATGGATCTGGGGCTTCACCTTCATGATTATTGGCTCTGCATCGTCATAAGCCGTGCCGCCGCCACAGGCATTTACAGTCCACCGGAGCTCGATTTTAGCCCCATCTTTTAAGTCCCTGGTAATCAGCTGCGGTTTCGATCCTGATTGAACCTCTATTCCATCAACTGTCCATGTAAATCTGATAGATGTATTGTAAGGACCAAGCACGGGATCAAAAGTAACTTCGCTACCCTGGCACACGGTTGTACTGGCTACTGCAATATGCACCTCGGGAGGTTCCATCGATCCCTCCGTCATAAAAATCGTATTGCTTTTTATCTTTTCAAAATTATAGCCCCAGGCAAAAGTCATGATACAATAAATAGAATCACCTGCTTTTAAGGAATCTACTTTAAACTTACGGTTATCAAATATGGTACGTATGTACATGCTATCCCTACGCACATCATTTACATACCATTCAAGAATAACAGCATCAGATGTGATAAAAAAAGCATAACCAAAACCAAAATAAGGGATACCGCCGCAAATAGAATGATTGCCGTTATTTAGATTAATGGTAATAAAGGCACCCGAAGGATGCTGCTGCCCGGGTTGCGCTAATACCTTCCCCTGGCAGAAGAGCGTTGTAATGATGACGAAAATGGAAAGCACACGAATCATATGGCAAGCGGCATAATCAAAGATAAAATACCAAATAGATTTGTGATATATTCTTTTTTTTAAAAAAATGTACTGTTTTGTCGAAAGATCTTCGCAAGATTCATTTGT
>JAGIAB010000553.1:2070-2284 GCA_017745135.1 Flavisolibacter sp. | reverse complement strand
CATCAATACTGATCTTAAGAATGTGAAGAAGGAACACTATCCATATTCCGTTTTTATACAGATCATTCCTGATAGTTATAATGAGAACGGCCATCCTGAAGAGGAGGAGGGTGAGTATTTGATCGAGGTTGAAAAAAAGGTCATTGAATACCTTGAAACGCAAACGCAATCCGTGCATATTGGACACGTGACCCTTTTTCGTTCAAGAGAAATT
>JAGIAB010000553.1:0-2060 GCA_017745135.1 Flavisolibacter sp. | reverse complement strand
GATGTAAAATGGGAGAACGTTTCAGCTTTTTATGATTTGATATGAAAAGACTAAAAGAATTATTTCAAAGAAAACAGCAAGGGGTTTTAAATGTTTACTGCACTGCAGGCTATCCTCAATTAAACAGCACCGTTGAAGTAATGAAATGTCTTCAGGCCAACGGCGCCGATTTAATTGAACTAGGAATGCCTTACAGCGATCCCTTAGCTGATGGCCCGGTGATACAGGCAAGTAGCGCAAAGGCCTTGCAAAATGGAATGACCATTTCAAAATTGTTTGAGCAGTTGAAAGATTTTCGCTCGTCCGGGGGCATTCATGTTCCGGTTATTTTAATGGGTTATTTAAATCCATTGCTGCAATATGGTTTTGAAAAATTTTGTGCAAAAGCTGCTGAAGTTGGAATTGATGGATTGATCATTCCCGATATTCCCATGTATGAATATGAAAAGGAGTACAGGGAAACAATCAAGAAATATGATCTTGACTTTGTCTTTCTTGTTACTCCTGAAACATCAGAGGAAAGAATCAAAAAGTTAGATGAATTGAGCAGCGGATTTTTGTATGCTGTTTCCTCTTCTTCCATTACAGGTTCTGACAAAGATTTTTCAGCAGTTGAAACCTATTTAAAAGGATTGAAAGAAATGCAGTTGAACAATCCAATTCTTGTTGGTTTTGGAATAAAAGACAAAGCCACTTTTGAGGCAGCCTGTAAATATGCCAATGGAGCGATCATTGGTAGTGCCTATATTAAAGCAATTGAAAACAGTAATACAGAAGAGGCAACAAAGAAATTTTTGGAAGGAGTTTTAAAATGAGCGGAAGACGGGACTCGAACCCGCTACCTACAGCTTGGGAAGCTGTCGCTCTACCAGGTGAGCTACTTCCGCTGGAAAGTTATTTGGTTTAACGTTTAATGGTTTAAAGGTTGGCAAAAATCAGCCTGTTCAAATCTAAGAAACTTTTAAACGTTAAACTCTTAAACGAATAAACCTTTTTAATGAAACTCGCAATTATAAAATACAATGCAGGAAACATTCAATCGGTATTGAATGCTTTGGAGCGATTGGGTGTAAATGCTGAAGTCACCGACAACGCTGAAAAAATAAGATCAGCAGACAAAGTAATTTTTCCCGGCGTGGGTGAGGCAAGCAGCGCCATGAGGAGCCTGAAAGAAAATGACCTGGATAAGATTATCAAAGAATTGAAACAACCTGTTCTTGGAATCTGCGTTGGCATGCAGTTGTTATGCGAACATTCGGAAGAGAATGATACAGAATGTTTGGGAATTGTTCCGGTCAAAGTAAAGCGTTTCCCAACTTCTCCCCTTTACCCCGTGGGCGGGAGAGAAGGCCAGGGGGGGAGGTTGAAGGTCCCACAAGTTGGTTGGAACACCATCTTCCATTTGCAATCACCGCTTTTTAAAAACATCCCTGACAAAAGTTATATCTACAACGTTCACAGCTATTATGCCGAGGACAGCCAATACACCATAGCAAAATGCGAGTATGGACTGGAATACGCCGCCGCCATAAAGAAAGATAATTTTTACGGCGTGCAGTTTCACACTGAAAAAAGTGCTGAAATAGGGGATAAGATCATAAAAAACTTTTTAGAGCTAGTTCAATAATGAAAGATCAAATAAACAAAGACGTTTCAAACCTAAGTTCCCCCACCGGGGGACAGGGGGCCTTTATCATTCCCGCAATTGATATCATCGAAGGAAAATGTGTTCGCTTAACTCATGGCGATTATTCTCAGAAAAAAATTTACAATGAGCATCCTTTAGAAGTAGCCAAGGAATTTGAAGATGCCGGCATTCGTCGCCTGCACCTGGTTGATTTAGATGGAGCAAAAGCTGGTGCAGTAAAAAATTGGAAAGTTCTGGAAGCAATTGCAGGTAAAACTTCTTTGGTTATTGATTTTGGCGGAGGAATTAAATCAGAAAAGGACGTGCAGATTGTTTTCGACTCCGGTGCTGCACTGGCAACAGTAGGAAGTATTGCAGTGAAGGATGAAGAAACATTTTCGAAATGGCTGGAGAAGTTTACTGCTGAAAAGTT
>JAGIAB010000552.1 GCA_017745135.1 Flavisolibacter sp. | reverse complement strand
GGAATGGAGTGCATTTATTACACTCCTTTCTTATTGCACCACTTTATTAGCGCATGAAGAACTTGCAAACGCATACGGTTTTGCCCTAAATGCGAATCCCATTCCCATGATATAACCCATTGCTTCCTTCAAAGCATCGTTACTCTTAAAGTTTGGATTCGTATTGATATCTGCATGCACTTCCATATCCACTCCGTACAGTGTAAACAGGTTGCATAGTGCATACGCCACTTCAATACTCCTGGCTACTTCCGTCAACATCCCTTGCTTAATGCTCATCTTCTGTTTCGTGATCTCATTGTATATGTACATGAAACCTCCCTTCCCTTTCCGGATGAAAACGATCACCGTAGCAAATTCTGTTTCTTTCCCTTTTACCTGGCTATCGGTACCAATGCAAACCTTCAACTGATGCCCGGCTTCTTTTTCACGAACAATCACACGACGAATTTCATCTTCAATAGAAATTTTAATTCTGGTACCATCCAGTCTTCGCCATTGTCTTTGCTGTTCCATGGTCTTAATTTTTATCCTCGCACGGACTACAGTTTATAATCCGCAATTAGTGGACGAAGCTGGATTCGAACCAACACTGCCGGCTCTTCAAACCGATGCTCTGCCATTGGAGCTATTCGTCCGTGTGGTTGGAGCTTTTACTCCAACCTATTTTAATTGGCTACCGCCTGCCTTGTAAAACCGATCGTTGTTTCATTAGTCACTATTCTGAATGCACTCAATTCTTCAATAAGCGCATTGGCCCATTCCTGTTGTTCTGGTGTATGTAAGATTTGACACCAGTTGTTTCCCAACTCAATCATTCCTTTGTTCGCCAAAATGAAAATGGTATTATTGAAAAACATTTTCTTTTCGTTGTGGTCGAAGTATGAGTGCTGGTAAACAGTCACGATTCCGCTTTTCAGCTTCTCATTTATCAAAGCAAAGGCCTTAGCAGTGTCCACTTCACCAATAAAACTTACGCAGCACACAGCATCAAACTCTAATGCATACAATGCCTTTGCTTCAATGAAATAGCCGTTGAACAATCCAATTACATCTCTGAATTTTCTGAACAATCTGGATAACATAATACCTCCTTTTTGCTGCGGAAACAGAATGAGTCGAACATTTCACTGATCGCTTAACAGGCGACCGTTCTACCATTGAACTATGTTTCCTTTGTTGGCCCGGTGGGACTCGAACCCACAACCTTCCGGTTAAAAGCCGGATACATCTTCCATTGAGCTACGAGCCATCATCGAATAAATCTTTAATCTCCCCAAATCCTGGTTCGGACATGTATAGCAGGCAAGATTCGAACCTACATCCTTCCCGCTCCGGCGGGATATTCAACCAATTGGAATGCTGCTGTGTCTGAAAAGCTCCCCCCTGCATCTTACGAGGAAGCTTATCCTCCTTTTCTGCACCTAATATTTTTACCACCAGACGTTGTGTTCAGACGGATTGGACCAATCGACTTCTGACTCTTTCCTTTTACAGATCTTGTTCAGTAATTGGCACACATATCTTATTGCCAGTATGATCACCAAAAATTTCATAGTCATAGTTTTTATTCGTTTATAATCCAGTTAATCCTTCTTCATCCACCCGATCTGCGGTTACAAAAAAGCCCGGTCGTTATTCTCGACCGGGCTTTCTATCGTTGAAACATTTTATTGCTCTACGTATGAATACACCTCGGTCGATGATATGGATACACCTTCTCCATGCGGCTGTTGAACAAATCATTATTGATTGTTTGTAACGCCGTTGCCCCGGGTAGTGAATGCCAAAACCCTATGGGACATCTTTGAATAGATATATGTTGTTGCCTGCGCATTTCTTGTTTTTGCTTTAGATGATTTACTCTTTTATTTTCCACAAAACATTTTCAAAATCAATCAGCGAAATCGTTTTTTTTAATCAATGAAATCCGTGATAAAAAAAGCCCCGCTTCATTGGCGGGGCTGCATATTTGTTTTGGCTTAAAACTCAATTCGTTGAAACACATGCCCCGCAACGGTTACAGCCTATCGGGCTAAACCATTTTGAATCGATATGTAATTGATTGCGTAGCATGTTTGAAAAATTTTTGCGAATGCAAATATAGAACGGTGTTATGCAAACGAACAAATTTTTGTGAAGAAATTTGAAAAACTCTTTTGATCTATTTATCATGCTTCAATATCCACTCAATCAAAAAATCAAGTAGTATTTCCAAGTTAAGCACTAATGTTCTTGCTGGATTTTCATCATCCTTAGGACTATGTGCATAAATTTTTAGATC
>JAGIAB010000551.1 GCA_017745135.1 Flavisolibacter sp. | reverse complement strand
GATCTGTGAAGACGATGTTTTCCTTGGACCTTCCATGGTATTTACCAATGTAATCAATCCGCGTAGTGCTATTGTTCGGAAGAACGAATACAAGAAAACACTGGTGCGCAAGGGGGCAACTATTGGTGCCAATGCTACCATTGTTTGCGGAAACGAGATTGGCTCCTATGCTTTTATTGGAGCCGGAACTGTAGTTACCAAACCCGTACCTGACTATGCATTAATAACTGGTAACCCAGGCAGGCAAAAAGGTTGGATGAGCGAAATAGGCTATCAACTTGAATTTGACAGAAGAGGGATTGCGGTTTGTAAAGGAAGCGGAGAAATTTACCTGCTGCAGGAAAACCATGTTATAAAATCCTCAACTTAAATCTGAACCTAAATCCAACATGAAAGGAATTATTCTTGCTGGGGGAAGCGGTACAAGACTGTACCCAATAACCAAGGCTATTTCCAAACAATTGATGCCCATTTACGACAAGCCCATGATTTATTATCCTCTGTCGATATTGATGATGGCCGGGATCAAAGAAATTTTGATTATCACCACTCCTGAAGATCATTCTTCTTTCAAACGCTTATTGGGTGATGGCAAACACGTAGGTTGCCGCTTTGAATATGCAGTACAGGAAGTGCCTAACGGCCTGGCACAGGCATTTGTAATTGGTGAAAAATTTATTGGCACTGATAAAGTAGCATTGGTACTTGGTGATAATATTTTTTATGGTTCAAGATTGGGAAGGCAATTGCAAGAGTTGAATGATATTGAAGGTGGTTATGTTTTTGCCTACGAAGTATCCGATCCTGAACGGTATGGAGTAGTGGAATTTGATGAAAACAATAAAGTGCTGTCAATCGAAGAAAAGCCTTCTAAGCCTAAATCCAATTATGCAGTGCCTGGATTGTATTTTTATGACAACGGGGTGGTGAAAATTTCCAAAAATTTAAAACCTTCCCCGAGGGGCGAATATGAGATTACAGATGTGAACAAAGAATATTTAAAAAGAGGACAATTGCATGTATCCATTCTTGACAGGGGTACTGCCTGGCTTGATACCGGAACATTTGACTCGTTAAGTGATGCCAGTGAGTTTGTAAGAGTGATTGAAAAAAGACAGGGAACCAAGATTGGCTGTATTGAAGAAGTGGCGTATCGAATGAATTATATATCTAAGGAGCAATTACTGCAGCAAGCCAATATACTTGTAAAAAGCGGATATGGCTCCTATTTACAAAGAGTAGCCGCAGATGCACAATAACAAATCAAATTATAATAGTAGTATATGGCAAAAGTAGCATTGATCACAGGGGTGACCGGGCAAGATGGTGCTTATTTATCTGAATTTCTCCTTAAAAAAGGATACGCTGTTCATGGTATTAAAAGGAGGTCTTCTCTCTTTAATACAGAGAGAATTGATCATTTGTACCAAGACCCACATGAGAAAAACAGGGATTTCATTTTACATTACGGCGATCTGACAGACAGCACTAATCTTATAAGAATTATCCAGGAAGTGCAGCCCGATGAAATCTACAACTTAGGGGCCATGTCTCACGTTAAAGTAAGTTTCGATACGCCTGAGTATACGGCCAATGCAGATGGTATAGGAACGTTAAGGCTTTTGGAAGCAGTTCGTCTGTTAGGCCTGCAGAAAAAGACTAAAATATATCAGGCTTCTACGTCGGAGCTTTATGGCCTGGTTCAGGAAATACCTCAAAAAGAAAACACGCCATTTTATCCACGCTCTCCATATGCTGTTGCCAAGTTGTATGCTTATTGGATTACTGTTAACTATCGTGAAGCTTACAATCTTTTTGCATGCAATGGAATATTGTTTAATCATGAAAGCCCTTTGAGAGGAGAAACTTTTGTTACACGTAAAATCACAAGAGGGGTTGCTCAACTGGCGTTAGGGTTAACAAATAAATTGTACATGGGTAATATAAATGCACTGCGGGATTGGGGCCACGCGAAAGATTATGTAGAGGCCATGTGGCTTATTCTTCAGCAGGAGAAGCCGGAAGATTTTGTTATTGCAACCGGTGAAACTACTTCTGTACGGGACTTTATACGAATGGCTTTTGAAGATGTGGGTGTTGAAATTGAGTTTAAAGGGGAAGGTGTAAATGAAAAGGGTTATGTAAAGTCATGCACAGGTGAATATAAGTTTCAAGTTGGCCAGGAGATTGTTTGTATAGATCCACGTTATTTCAGGCCCACAGAGGTCGAACTTTTGATTGGTGATCCTTCAAAAGCGAAACAAAAATTAGGATGGACTCCTAAGTAC
>JAGIAB010000550.1 GCA_017745135.1 Flavisolibacter sp. | reverse complement strand
CCAGATCCTTGCTACAGTGCGAACAGAACTTACCAACACCTTGCCAATGACGGTACCGGCAATGGTGTGTACGGCAGTTGGAATTATGTTGATAGCCACCCAACCATCACTGTTGGTCTTGCCCATAAGCACTGTATCCATCCAGGAGCCAAAATTTTTTCCAAACACAAATGGCTGGTCATATCCTGGTATTTGTACCAAACGATACAATACTTCAGTAATTATCAGCAGCAATACACAACCGGCGATTTGCCAGTGAACAGGTTTATCAATGAGAAGATAGGCAATTAAAGTGGTCACAGAAAGTTGGGTTAGAACGTTCCAGAGTTCCCAAACTAATTTACCTGCGTAAATGCAGTGCAGTCCTACACCGAATAAAAATAATTTACCACAACGGACTAAAACATGCTTACCATATTGCTTCCAACTGGTACCCGTCTTTAATTTCTTTTGATAAGAAAGATACATTGCAGTTCCTGCTATTGTCATGAACGTCGGCTGTACCAAATCCCAAAAATGCAGTCCATGCCATGGATGGTGAAAGAATTGGCTTACGAAATTGTTTCCTATCGTTCCAAAATTGATTTTACTTAAATATTCATACAACAAACAACTTTCTGCCGCCAACAAAATCATGATCATTCCCCGCATCAAATCGAGTGAAAGCAGACGGCCGGCAGGCAAATCTTTTTTTTGTTGTATCGAGGGGGGATTCATAAAGCCTTACAAATATTGCAACATTCATTTAAGAATTAACTCCATCTAAATGAACAAACGTTTGCATAGTTTTTTTATCTTAGGATTCCCTTAATTGCATGGAAAAACGATTGCCTACCATAAAAGAAATAGCAAAACAACTGAACATCTCGATCTCGACTGTATCGCGGGCATTGCATAATCATCCCAATATTGGTTTAAGAACGAAGATGAGGGTGCAGCAATTAGCGAAGGACCTTGAGTATGAACCGAACCAGAACGCCGTTTTATTTCAGCAAGGGAAGACGCACATTATTGGAGTGATATTGCCTGAATTAAGTGAAGCCTTTTTTTCATCTGCAATCAGTGGAATAGAAGATGCTGCACAGAAAATGAATTACACGGTGCTGTTAGGACAATCGCATGATGATATTGAAAAGGAAAAAAATTTACTCGACACCTTTCGTAAGCACCGGGTAGATGGCTTACTGATTTCCATATCGAAAAACAGTATCAAATACGATCATTTTGAGGCGCTGCAACGATACAATATACCAATGGTTTTCTTCGACCGCATTCCCAAAATACCCAATATACATTATGTGGCCTGCAACATGGTTAACGGAACTGTGGAAGCAATTAATTTTTTATTTAAGAAAGGGCACAGGATTATCGGTATGATCAACGGCCCTGAAAAACTGCCTGCCAGCAAAGAAAGACTCGAAGGATATATTCAAGCAATGACGAAGAGTCGTTTGAAATACGACCCTAACCTCGTCGTCAATTGCGACCTGACAAAAACAGGGGTTTGTTCGGCTACGCAAAAATTACTCACGGGAAAAAGAAGACCTACGGCTATTGTTGCTTTCAATGATTATGTTGCTTTAGATGCGGTGCAGCAAGCAAGGAACATGAAATTTAAAATCAACCAGGATATCTGCTTCGTTAGCTATGCCAATCTTCCTATCAGTAATTACACCGCCTACCCGCCTTTGGCTTCTGTTGAACAGTTTCCGTATCAACAGGGACAAAAAGCCACTGAAACATTAATTGAGCTTCTTCAGAAAAAATCTAACGAGCCATCCGAAAATAACAATGGCACTTACTATAAAATCATTTTAGAGTCGCAATTGATGATACACGACAGCAAGTAGCCTTATATTCCCTTATAATTTTCGTCAAGCGTTTGCATAAACTGTTATAGCAGTCCAACGCTATTTTTATTGTCTGAAATTTCATCACGAATGATGCCGAAACCAATACTTGAACAATATGGACTCAATAAGCAAAACGTAGTTATCACTGCATTCGGTAGTGGACTGATCAATCATACGTGGCTGGTTACCGATCAAAATAAAGAATACATACTTCAACGTATCAATAACCAAATCTTCACTCGCCCGGAAGACATTGCCTCCAATATTGATATTCTTGGCAAATATCTTTCGGAACATTATCCTGACTACTTGTTTGTAAAGCCCGTTAAAACAATTAATGGACAAGATCTGGTTTACCTGGAAGCACAAGGTTATTTTAGACTCTCGCCCTTTGTACCTAATTCGCATACTATTGATGTGGTAACTAATCCATCACAGG
>JAGIAB010000054.1:4977-12606 GCA_017745135.1 Flavisolibacter sp. | reverse complement strand
GAGCATATAAAACTTGGAAAGAAACCCGGCTGTTAGTGGAATGCCTGCAAGGGAAAGTAAAAACGTTACCATGGTTGCTGCAATCACAGGCTGTTGTTTTGCAAAACCATTAAACCCATCAAACGTGTAGTCGTTCATCTTTGCCAACAGGCCAAATATTCCAATTGTAGCAATAGAATAAGCGGCTGCATATAATATCAAACCTTCTCTTGCATCTTCATTTAATGCATACACGGCCAGCACCATAAAGCCCGCCTGCGAAATACTGGAATAGGCCAGCATCCGCTTTACACTTTGCTGGAATACAGCAGTAAGATTACCGATGAATAAAGTAGCCGCAGCAACAATAGCCATTAATAATTTCCATTGGGTTTGAATATTGCCAAAAGCATCATTGAATAATCGCATGAAAGCAATAAAGCCGGCTACTTTTACAATCGTTGCCATAAACGACGTAATTACGGTTGGAGAACCGTCATAAACATCAGGCGTCCAAAAATGAAATGGAGCCGCTGATACTTTGAACGACATGGCAAATAACAACATCATCATACCTGCCATTATTAACACAGGAATTTGCTCTGAAGCAAATGTGTACGGCACTCCTGTTTTGAAGGTACCGGTGGCGCCATAAACCAATGCAATCCCCATCAACATCAAACCGGTTGAAAAACTTCCCATCAAAAAATACTTCAACGAAGCTTCATTGCTTTTAAGATTGCGCTTATCACTACCGGCTAAAATGTACAAAGGAATTGACATGATTTCTATTCCCAAAAAAAGCAGCAACAAGGATTTGAAAGATGCACTGATGATTACTCCGGCCAAAACGAAAAACAGAAGAGCGAAATAATCGCTGTAATGCATTCCAACTCTTTCCATATCCTTTGAGGACAAAAGAAAGAACGCCAGCGTGCAAACATTCGCCACCAGCGTAAACAACAAAGCAAAGCGGTCAAACTCCAGCATTCCTTTGGTATCGATATTAAAAAGAGAAATTCCTCTCAGTTCAAGAATGTTCACAACAATCACCGCCAGTAATAGAACATGGGCCAGTGTTCGCACAGTAGATTTACTCCTCAGCAAAAAACTGCTGAACATCATAATAACACCACTGACAGCCGAAAATAGTAATGCGTTCATATTATTTAACAATCACGTTAGCAACATTTACAAGCCTGGACAAACTTTCTACAAAACTATTTCCAATATCGAGTAAAGGTTGCGGATAAACTCCAAGTACAATAATTACAATGGCCAAAGCACTCAACACCAATCTTTCATTTAAGTGGATGTCATGAGCAGCTTCGGTTAGCGTATTTGTATTCCCGAAAAATACTTTTTTAATCATGTTCAAAGTGTACACAGCAGCGAGAATAATGCTGATCAGAGAAAATACCGTAAACAATATTCTATGCGAATTTGCTGTATTGGTATTCCAAATACCATTGAACATTAAAAATTCTCCAATAAAACCGTTGGTCAAAGGCAGTGCTATATTGCCCAATGCTACAATCACTAACAACGTAGCCAATGCCGGGGCTTTTTGCGCAATACCTCCCAGTTGCGAAATCTTTCTTGTTCCGAATTGTCTTTCGATCAATTCAACCACTACCCAAAGACCAATGATGTTAATTCCGTGATTGAACATTTGCATCATCACCCCCTGCATACCAATGGCACTTTCAGAAAATGTTGCCATCACCATAATGCCCATGTGGGCAATAGAAGAATAAGCGATCAAACGTTTCAGATCATCTTGCTGTATGGCAATTAAGGAAGCATATATCACTCCGATTACTGCCATGGTCATGGTTACATCTCCCCAGGCATGAAAAGCAGAAGGCAGGATTGGCCATACCCAACGGATCAATCCAAATAATCCCATTTTCACCATGATGCCACTCAACACCATTGTTACAGCCGTTGGCGATTGCTCGTACGTATCGGGCTGCCAGGTATGAAACGGGAACACAGGCATCTTCACCGCAAAAGCTATGAACATTAACCAGAACAACCAGCTTTGCGTATCAGCCGGCAATTTCAATGCATAAAACGATTGCATTGAAAAGGAACGGTCAGGTGTTTGAAAATATAAATAGAGAATGCCTACCAACATGACTACCGAAGCAGTAAAGGTGTAAACAAAAAATTTGAATGTAACCGGTATTCTTCTTTCGTGTCCCCAACCGGAGGATAAGAAGTAGACAGGCACCAGTGCCAGTTCCCAAAAGAAATAGAATAACAAAGCATCAGTTGCCGTAAACACTCCCATTAATCCTGCCTGCGTCAGTAGCATCAATGCAAAAAAATTGTTGGGCTTTTTATACTCTGTCTTCCACGTAGCAATTAGAATAACCGGGTAAGCAATTGCAGTAAGCAAAGTAAGTAGTTGCGAAAGCCCATCAAGCTTTAAAGAAAATGAACTTCCCAGGCTTCCCATCCATGGCGCCGAAAAATTTAGTTGGCCTGCTGATTTAGCAAACGTGTTGGACGCAACGGAAAGAAATAAAACAACCAGCGAAATCAGCAACGACCATCCACGAACAGCTTTATCACTCTTAATAAAGAATGATAACAATCCGCCAACCAATGGAATTAAAAACAATAATAAAACGATCATATGCCCCCTGTCCCCCTAAAGGGGGAACTTAGGTCGGGGAAACTTTTTAATAGCAATAGTTCTTTAGATCAGTTACTTATTATGAATGAAGATTACGCAGTTCGAATAAGTAACTCTAAAAAAATTGATAACTTTTAAATCTAAGTTCCCCCTTTAGGGGGACAGGGGGCTTACTTTCTCAAAAAGAACTCCAACACAAAAAAGATCACCATGCTGATCACCATCAACAATATATAGCTTCCCACCTGCCCGCTTTGCAACAAACGTAATTGGCGACTAGCATAATTTACCAATCTACCAACACCATTCACCAACCCATCAATTCCACTCTTTTCAAAAACAGAATTTGAAAATCTGCCTAAAGCATTTAATGGTTTTACAATGACGCTGTCATATAATTCATCCACATACCATTTGTTCTGCAATAAATTTCCAAATGCCGATGGTTGTTCTTCTTTATACGTTTTGTACCTCGACCATGCAATTAAAATAGCAATAACAGCAATCACAGTCGTTAATCCCATCAGCAACCATTCTGTTGAATGACTCACTGTAGCTTTTGCATTAGGAACAACAGGCGCTAAAAATTCAGTCAGCTTTTCACCACCATGTGTGAACACTTCAGGAATATTTATAAAACCACCGATGGCAGAAAGAACAGCCAGCACAACCAGGGGAATAGTCATGGCCGCAGGACTTTCATGAACATGATGCCTTTGTTCTTCTGTTCCGCGGAAGGCTCCGAAGAAAGTAATGAACAATAAGCGGAACATGTAGAATGCAGTTAATCCCGCAGTCAACAATCCAACAACATATAAAAACTTATTGTGCTCAAATGCTGCCAATAAAATAGAATCTTTTGAAAAGAATCCGGAGAAAGGAATAATGCCTGCAATAGCCAAACATCCAATCAAAAATGTCCAGTAGGTAATGGGCAATTTATTTTTCAATCCACCCATAAAGCGAATGTCCTGCTGACCGCTCATAGCATGAATAACCGAACCCGAACCAAGGAACAACAAGGCTTTAAAGAAAGCATGCGTCATTACGTGAAATACAGCAGCCACATAAGCACCACTTCCTAAAGCCAAAAACATATAACCCAACTGGCTCACTGTTGAATAAGCCAGCACTTTTTTAATATCGTTTTGCCGAAGTGCGATGGTTGCTGCAAACAAAGCGGTAGCTGCACCAATGATGGCCACAATATTCATGGTTAACGGCGCAGCAGAATACAAAACATTGCTTCGTGCAATCATGTAAATACCTGCAGTCACCATCGTAGCCGCATGGATCAATGCTGAAACAGGTGTTGGACCCGCCATGGCATCAGGCAACCAGGTGTACAAAGGAATCTGGGCACTCTTACCGGTGGCGCCAATAAATAATAAAAGAGTGATCCAGATTTTATCTGTCGCAGAAAAACTACTTACCGCTGCAAATACATCCGTGAAATTGGTAGAATGAACTTTTGAAACAATCCAGAAGATCGCCAGCAAAAATGCGGCATCACCAATACGGTTCATGATGAAAGCCTTGTTCGCGGCTTTGGTGTACTCCGTGTTTTTGAACCAGTAACCAATCAACAGGTAAGAACACAAACCAACGCCTTCCCAACCGATGAACATAATCACGTAGTTGGCACCCATTACCAGCAACAACATCGAAAAAACAAACAGATTGAGGTAAGCGAAATATCTTGCGAAGTGCTGGTTCTCTTCTTCGTGCATGTAAGAGGTAGAATACACATGAATAAGGAAACCAACGCCGGTAATGATCAAAAGAAACACTGAAGAGAGTTGATCAATCTGGAAAGCAAAAGGAACTTTTAAAGAAGGAATATTGATGAAATCAAAATATTTCACAACAGGATCACCAATAATCCTCGCATTATTTGAAATCTGTTGTCCGGATAATTCATCCAGCCTGAAAAAAACCATAATACTGGCAATAAAAGAAGCCAGCACCGTTCCGCTTCCAATAATACCAATAGCAGATTTGGGTAAATATTTTCTTCCCAGTCCATTGATCAAAAAACCAATGAATGGAAGAAGAGGAATAAGCAAAATCAGATTCTTCATATTTAAGTAAGAAGTCGGAAGCCAGCGGTAAAAAGTCGGACATCTGACTTCTTACCTCTGACCTGCGACATCAGTGTTTTAGTCTGTTCAAAAAGTTTACATCAACCGAATGTGTATTGCGGTACAACATCACGATGATGGCCAGGCCCACACTTACCTCTGCGGCAGCAACCACCATGATAAAAAATACAAACAATTGCCCATCGCTACCTGCAGTAATATCCTTTGCCGCATTTGCCAGGTGATGCATTTTTGAAAACGCCACCAGCAACAAATTCACTGCATTCAGCATTAGTTCAATACACATAAATATGATGATGGCATTGCGGCGTGTCAACACACCAATAATGCCGATTACAAACAACGTAATGGAAAGAAATATGTAATAATTAACTGGCATAAAATCCCCCTGTCCCCCTAAAGGGGAGACTTAGGCTGGAGAAGCTTTTTTTGTTTCGTATAGTTCTTTAAAATAAAGAAGTCAGAGGTCGGAGGTCAGAAGGTGCTGCTTTACTTGAGTCAGTTCTTTAAAATAAGAGTGATGATTGTATAGTGATCTTTATTGCTACTGTGATCTTCTGTTGTGTCACTCACTGCATCGTTCAGAACTTTATTCAGCATGAGGCAAGTGTCATTAACTGGCAGAAAGCCCCAAAGGGGCGAAATGTTAGTAGAAAGACACAATAGCGGTGACATTTTCAGAGCTCCGTAGGAGCGGCATGTTGAACCTTCGAATGGACGAATGTTTGATAATAGTGATGAACGTCGAAAGTGATGATAAGAATTACCGAACGTACAAGAGTGCGACGCAAGAAACGGTTAATAGTAGCCATGCAGTTTGGCTCAAAAAAATAAAACTCGAATTGAAATCGATTCAAAATAAAAAGGAAAACTCAAATCTAAGTCTCCCCTTTAGGGGGACAGGGGGAGTCTATCTTATCTCTTCTACCCTTTTTGATTCTTTCTCCACAAATTTTTCAGCAGTGGTCTTCTCATCTCTCTTCCCGATCACTACTGCCCCAACCATTGCACTTAAAAATAAAATGGAGCTTATTTCAAATGGAACCACGTATTCGCTGAACAAAACATTTCCCAGGTTTTTGATCAACCCAATGTCGCCGGTTCCAAGCTGCGTCATGTTGTGTTCAGTTTGGCGCAATGCTGCCACCAATACCAGCAAGAAACTTCCACCTGCTACGGCACCTGCCAGTTTCAGCCATTTATTTTTTTGCGGCTCGGTATCCTTGTTCAGGTTCATCAGCATGATCACAAACAGGAACAATACCATAATAGCTCCTGCATATACAATGATGTTAACGATGGCAAGAAACTGCGCATTCAATAAAATATAATGTCCGGAAATTGAAAAGAAAGTAACAATGAGCCAGAGCACACTGTAAACAGGGTTTTTGCTGGTGACCATCATCAGCGCACTGAAAACAGCAACAACGGACAAACCCCAAAACAATATCTGTGTAATATTCATTCTTGCAGTTGGAAAAATTTATTTTATATCACGACCCAAAGCACCTTTAGCCCTGGCATATTCTTCAGGTTGCGTAACCGGATTTGGAATCAGCAAATCCTCTTTTTTGTAAATAAAACCCTGGCGTGCATAGTTGGCTTTTGCAAATGTCTGGCTTAAATACACCGCATCTTTCGGACAGGCCTCTTCACACAATCCACAGAAAATGCAACGCAGCATATTTACTTCATACTTGGCTGCATACTTTTCTTCACGGTACAAATGCTCCTCTCCGGGTTGGCGTTCTGCAGCTTCCATAGTTATCGCTTCTGCAGGACAAGCCAGGGCACACAACCCACAAGCCGTGCAACGTTCACGGCCTTCTTCATCACGATTCAAAATATGTACACCACGAAATACCGCAGAAAAAGGACGTTTCTCCTCAGGGTAATTAATGGTAGGTTTTTTTTTGAAGAAATGGCTCATGGTAATGCCCATGCCTTTTGCAATAGCAGGCAGGTACATTTTTTCCCAAAATGTCATGGGCTTACGCTCCACCTGTTTCTTTCTGTTCGTTAATGCTTCCATTTCTTTTATCCTTCAGATTTGAACGGCGCAAAATTAGCCGTTTTCACCCAGCTTCATTTTTAAAAAAGTTTTATTTATTTAACAGCAAAGCCACGGCTGCCGTAATTATCATGTTCAACAAAGCCAGCGGCAACAAAACCTTCCAACCCAGCTTCATTAACTGATCATACCGGAACCGCGGAATAGTCCAGCGGATCCACATGAAAAGAAAAATAAAGAACACTGCTTTTGCCATCAATACCAAAAACCCGATCAATCCAACCCACCAATGCGATCCCCAGGCAGCTTCATTCACAAACGGAATATCATATCCGCCAAAGAAAAGCGTTGCCATCACCACACCGCTGATGAACATGTTGATATATTCAGCAAATAAGTAAAAACCAAGTTTCATGGATGAGTATTCCTGGTGATAACCCATGTTCAATTCGTTCTCCGCTTCCGGAAGATCGAATGGTGTTCGGTTACACTCAGCTAATGCGCAAACAAAAAAGATCAAAAATCCAAGCGGCTGATAAATGATATTCCAGCCATGGTTGATCTGTTGTTCAACGATCTTACTCATTCTTAAATCGCCAACAAGAAAAAGAACAGCAATCAGAGAAAGTCCCATTGCCAGTTCATAGGAAATCATCTGCGATGCTCCGCGAACACCAGCGAGCAGGGAAAATTTATTATTGGATGCCCAGGCTCCAATCATAATCCCATAAACACCCAAACTCACTACACCAAAAATGTAAAGGATGCCTATGTTGACATCAGCAACTTGCAAAGGCACCTGGCGTCCTGCAATGTCGATTGTCCAGCCCCAGGGAATTACGGCGCTGGTTAGCATGGCTGTGATCATTGCCAGCATAGGGCCTAAAACAAAA
>JAGIAB010000054.1:0-4967 GCA_017745135.1 Flavisolibacter sp. | reverse complement strand
TTTCAAACCATCGGCAAGTGGTTGTAAAATTCCAAACGGGCCTGCACGGTTGGGACCCAGGCGGTCTTGTAAAAATGCTGCCACCTTTCTTTCAGCATAGGTGCTGTACATGGCAACAACCATGGAAAGAGTAATGATGCCTGCAATTAGAATCAGCTTTTCAAAAAATATCCACCAGTCTATTTGTAATAAATACATAGTTCAATGCAAAGTCATCCCGCAGGGCGGGATTCATTTTTAGTTATGGCGTATTTGGATTGGTTGAATCCGTTCCAAACACATTTCTTCCTTGGCCTTCCTTTACATCGGTAACATTTGTTCCGGATGATTTGGGATTGTTGTCAAAAGTTGCACCCGTTGCAGGACCCGGAATTTCATTCAGGTCTACCAGGTTTACATCACTGATGGTATGAATATCCATCAGTAATTTTGGCTTCCTTCCCATTAAAGGTTCAAAAGTTTCATTTGGCCTATCTATAGCAACGTAATGCCCCTGACTGATCACTGAATGCCTCTGTACTCTTGTGGGCCCTTCAATCACCCAATCACTCACTTTCTTTTTCTCGAAACGGCATTCATTACAAATCCAATCTTCTACTTCTCCCCATTGATCTTTACGTGCCGTTACCCTCAATACATCATCGCCACGCATCCATAATCTTACTTTGCCGTTGCAATTCGGGCAATCACGATGTGCATCTACAGGCTTAGTGAACCAAACGCGGTTTTTAAAACGGAAGGTTCTATCAGTCAAAGCACCAACAGGACAAACATCGATCACGTTTCCGATCATCGGGCTTTCCAATGATTTTTGAATGTAGGTAGCAATTTGTGCATGATCGCCTCTGTCCAACACTCCATGCTCTCGGCCACCGGCAATTTGATTGGCCGTATGCACACAACGATAGCAAAGTATGCAACGGGTCATGTGCAGTTGAATGTAAGGCCCTATGTCGATGCGCTCAAAAGTTCTGCGCTTGAATTCGTAGCGGGTACCTTCTGTTCCATGCTCGTAACTCAAATCCTGTAAGTCACATTCACCAGCCTGGTCGCATACGGGGCAATCGAGCGGATGGTTGATCAACAAAAATTCCACTACACCTTTTCTTGCTTCCAGCACTGCAGGATTGGTAATGTTCTCCACAATCATTCCATCCATAACCATAGTTCTGCAACTGGGAACCAGTTTTGGCATTGGACGAGGATCGGCAGCAGAACCTGCTGCAACCTTCACCAAACATGTACGACAGTAACCACCTGTATTTTTCAATTTGCTGTAGTAGCACATGGCAGGTGGAACAACATCACCACCAATTGACCGTGCTGCCTGCAGAACAGTCGTTCCCGGCTCCACTTCAATAGTGATGTTGTCTATAGTTACTTTCAATAATTTTTTTTCTTGCTCAGGCATTAATCAATTCCTTTATATCTGCTTGATATGTTTTATCCAATAAATACAAAATTGTGTTTCGAAGTTTCACAACCGGAACATAATTTTTTTCTTCCGATTTTTTCACAAATGTCCGAAACAAGGATTTGAATCGTTCATCATTCTTTGATTCAATTTTTTTGGAAAGTTTTTTCAGTTCTTCAAGAGATGAAACTTTCAAATCCGTTTGAGATAAATCAATTTCCAGATCATTTGCAACTTTCATAATCCATTCTTCCACTGCCGGAACAATCTGGATAAAATAGTGTGATTTATCTCTTCTTTTAAAGAACGTAAAATAATTCCCTAACCCTTCCAACTCAACTCTGTCACATTCTCTTGTCAAAAAATCTATGTCTCGCTTGTCTTTGTCAATGATCGCCACACAAAACAGGTCATTAAATTTCTCCTCGACTTTCTTCACAACTGTCGCATTGCCTTTTGTATGATTCACGCCTTCTTTCTCAAATTTCAACAGCACATTAAACAGGCAGCTATCCACATAACATTCTGGAATCACTGACTTAGCTAACGACATCTTTTAAATAATCTTCCAGGTTAAAAAACAAATCCACGCCATATTGATAAATTTCAGTCACCTGTTTATCTGTTAAGCGTTTGATTATGGTTTCTCCTTTTTCATACCCAACCGCATAAATTGCCAACTCTTCTTTATCCATGTCTTCCATAAAATCGTTCAATACAAACGGACTGTGTGTTGCGATAAAATATTGGTTGCTGTTTTTATCGTACATCACATCAGCAGTAAACTTAGAAATATATGGAGGGAACATGTGTGCTTCTGGCTCTTCAAAAAGAAGAACTGTATTTTCATTTGTGGCTATCGCAGCTTTATGAAAAATCAATCTTTGTAAAGTATCAGCAATTTGAGAAAATGAAAATTGAAAAGCAGAAAACTCATCCAACTGTTTTTGAATTACAATGTTCTCATTTTCATCAAAAATCAAGCGTAAATCGTAAGTGGCAAATAATTCTCCACACTCCTTTCTAAGTTTACTATTATGTCTAAGAACTTCGCCAAGATTTTCTCCAGAAGGGTACGCCAAACTATTCACATCCCATTGAGAACTAAAATCGGAATGAACAAAACTATACTTCTTCAGAGCAGGTTTTGAATAAGAACTGCTTGCACCATTAGAAATCGAACGAACAACGCCTCCTTTATCGATTGAATATCTTGAATCTATGCCTTTGATAATTCCAGCTGCAGATTCAGGGCTTGTAATCTTGATGTCCCTTTCTTTAACTTGTAAATCTTTGATTGAAAAATCAATTTCATTTCTACCAACATATTCCAGAGAAAATAAAAAGCCGTCTGCTGAAATTTGTGACGTTTTCTTCTTATCGCCATCGTTGAAAATATCAATCAATTCTTTAAACCTGCATAGCTTCTTGAAAGAAATAGATAAAGAAAAATAGTTCAAATAAGAAATTAAACTCAGTCCTTCCAAAATATTGCTCTTTCCCACATTCGGATATCCAACAAAAACATTCACTCTCCGGCAATCTTCAATTTTTTGATGCCGGATGGATTTAAAGTTTTTGATTTCAATATCGTGGATGTGGTTTGCCATTATCCTACAGCTATTTCCAAAGGATCGGCATAATGTGCCAATCCAAAATTTCTTTGTTGTGCAGCGTTCGGATGCGTAACGTGCCATTCAAACTCATCTCTGAAATGACGGATAGCTGCTGCAACCGGCCATGCTGCTGCATCACCTAAAGGACAAATCGTATTTCCTTCAATCTTGCTTTGAATATCCCAAAGCAAATCGATATCACTCATCTTGCCTTTTCCGTATTCAATGTTGTGAAGGATCTTTTCCATCCAGCCCGTTCCTTCGCGGCAGGGAGAGCATTGTCCGCAACTTTCGTGACGATAAAATCTCGCCAACGTCAGCGTATGACGAACGACACATTGATCTTCATCCAAGACAATAAATCCACCGGAGCCCATCATGGTACCGGTTTGAAAACCGCCATCAGCAAGGCTTTCATAGGTCATCATTCTCTTCTCGCCTTTGGCTGTGGTCAACAAAAGGTTGGCAGGAAGAATGGGAACGGATGAACCACCGGGAATGCAGGCCTTCAATTTTTTTCCATTGGGAATACCGCCGCAATATTCATCGCTGTAAATAAATTCTTCAACAGAAATCGTCATGTCGATTTCATACACACCCGGCTTATTGATATTGCCGCAGGCAGAAATCAATTTGGTTCCGGTTGATTTTCCTACACCAATCTTGGCATATTCTTCGCCGCCAATATTAATAATAGGAACAACTGCTGCCAATGTCTCCACATTGTTTACAACCGTGGGACAATCATACAAACCTTTTACGGCAGGGAATGGAGGTTTGATGCGGGGATTACCTCTTTTACCTTCCAGGGATTCCAGCAATGCCGTTTCTTCACCGCAGATGTAAGCACCGGCTCCGCGTTGAACATAAATTTCACAATCGAAGCCACTGCCTAAAATATTTTTACCGAGCCATCCTGCATTCTTTGCTTCTGTAATAGCTTGTTCCAGTATATCAACGATCCAGGCGTATTCACCGCGGATATAGATGTATGTACGATTGGAACC
The DNA here is from genome assembly GCA_017745135.1 of Flavisolibacter sp. Taxonomy (GTDB): domain Bacteria; phylum Bacteroidota; class Bacteroidia; order Chitinophagales; family Chitinophagaceae; genus Flavisolibacter. The sequence continues at coordinate 930 of JAGIAB010000054.1, read as the reverse complement.
AAGAGCGAATGAAGAAATGATCAAACCTTCGATTAACAAATGCGGAATGAATTCCATCAGGTAACGGTCCTTGAATGTACCAGGTTCTGATTCATCTGCATTACAAACCAGGTAACGGGGAACACCTTCAGGCTTTGCCAGAAAGCTCCACTTCATTCCTGTAGGGAAACCGGCGCCACCACGGCCACGTAATCCGCTCTTCTTTACTTCGTCTACAATTTCCTGCGGCGCCATTTTGAAAGCTTTTTCAACCGCAGCATAGCCACCGTTTTTCCGATAGGTATCGTAGTAACGAATGCCTTCAATATGTGCCTTATCGATTAATAATTTTCTACCCATTTTTCTTTCACCTTACCGGTGATTTAGTATGACGATGTCAATAATTTTTATCCTGTTTCTTAGCTCTTAGCAGGAATTCTTACAGCCTGTCTTCCCAAAATCTTCCACTTGCCTCCTTTCTTCTTCCAAACCTGCAAAACACCAAGGTCTAATGGAGACTCGGTTCCTCTTGCATCAACACTAACACCCCTGAGGTTGTGACGCAATACAGCAGTTTTACCATCAATATTGATAGTACCTCTTTCTATTTGAATGTTCTTATAACTGCCGCGGTTACCCAAAGCATTTTGGATCATTTGTGCTTTATTCTCAACATTACCAGTCGAATGTGCATAGCTAACGTTATTGTCAACCAGCTTCACTAAAAGAGTACTATCTCTCTTACCAAATATGGCCTCTGTCAGTTGTTCTACGTTGCTCCACACCGCTTCTTCTTTTGAGCTTTGTGCAAATACCGTTACGCTGCTAAAAACAATTCCGAGGAATACAAACAGTTTCTTCATATACGATTAGTTATTGATTGCTGCCGTTCTTCTGCACTCTTCAATAATCTCATCCACTTTTTCTTTGGTTAGATGTTCTTTATAAAAC
>JAGIAB010000549.1 GCA_017745135.1 Flavisolibacter sp. | reverse complement strand
AAGCAGTACTGGCCTCTGAAATGCTGGTATTTAACGAAAGTACCCGCAGAAGTGAAGCCTTCAATGCCAGCATGCATCCTTTCATTCGCAACACGGTAGGTACCATGGAATTTGGGGGAACTTTTCTCAATAAATATCTGGTTAAAAGCAACCAGGGAAGAAATCAGCGACTAACTACAGATGCATTTCAACTGGCAACAGCAGTTTTATTTCAAAACCCGGTGCAGATGTTTGCACTTACACCCAACAACCTAACGGACGCACCATCTTTTGCAATTGACTTTATGAAACAGGTGCCAACAACATGGGAGGAGACTGTTTTTATAGATGGGTATCCTGGAAAGTATTGTGTACTTGCACGTCGCAGTGGCAATCGCTGGTATGTTGCTGGTGTAAATGCTGGAAAGGAACAACTGAAAGTAAAACTAAACCTGTCTATGTTAGCAGGTAAAAAACTTCGGATATATAATGACGATAGTAACAGGCAAAGTTTTGCAAAAGAAATAGATATACCAAAAGAAGGGGTTGTAGAAATTGAAATGCAAAGTGGCGGAGGAGTAGTATTAACACAGAAGTAGAATTGTTTGAGTTGATAGTATTGAATGGTGGTTGAGTGCTCTTAGATCATTTCATTCTAAGGTGACGGCTTATGAAGTATCAACTCCAGATTTAAAGTAAGTAAGACGTTTGATTACTCTGTGTCGCCAATGTTGGTTAATCGTAATCACAATTAAAAAAAATAAGAAGGCTAATTAAACCATTTGAACATGAAGTTGCATCTATTCGCACTGGCATTAGTTACAATGAGCTTGTCTGTTTATGCACAGAATAATTTCAAACAATGGGCACAAACACCGCCTATGGGTTGGAACAGTTGGGATTGTTATGGTCCAACCGTGACAGAACAGGAAGTGAAAGCCAATGCTGATTATATGGCTGCTAATCTTAAAAAATACGGGTGGGAATATATTGTTGTTGATATTCGCTGGTTTGTGGAAAATGATAAAGCAGGAGGATACAATCAAACAGATCCGCGATATGTAATGGATGAATATGGAAGATACCTGCCGGCTGTTAACCGTTTTCCTTCCGCAGCCAATGGACAGGGCTTTAAGGCTTTAGCAGATTATGTTCATTCCAAAGGATTGAAATTTGGAATTCACATTATGAGAGGAATTCCTGTACAGGCAGTAAATAAAAAATTGCCAATAAAAGGAACGAACGTTACTGCTGATCAAATCTATACTACCGAACTCCAGTGCCGCTGGTTAAAAGATAATTATACCGTTGTGGCTACTAAACCGGGTGCACAGGAATACTACAATTCCATTATGGACTTGTATGCTTCGTGGGGAGTTGATTTTATAAAGATAGATGACCTTTCACGTCCTTACCATGAAGGAGAGATCAATCTTATCCGCAATGCTATTGATCGCACAGGCCGAGCAATTGTTTTAAGCACTTCGCCTGGTGAAACACCAGTGGACAAGGCGGAGCATGTAAAGGAACATGCGAACATGTGGCGAATGGTGGATGATGTTTGGGATGTATGGAAAGATCTGCCGCATCTGATGAAGGTAGCTGAGAAATGGTATCCCTACATTCAGCCCGGAACCTGGCCTGATTGCGATATGATCCCTCTTGGCAGAATTTCCATTCGCGGCGAAAGAGGTAAAGATAGGCAAAGCCGTTTAACACAGGACGAGCAATATTCTTTAATGACTTTCTTTACCATTTTCAAATCTCCGCTGATGTTTGGAGGTGACATGCCAAGCCTCGATCCGTTCACTACATCTTTACTGACGAATGAAGCTGTATTAAAAATGCACCGTGAGGGTACGGAAGTAAAACAAATCTTTCAGCAGGATGGGAAAGTGGCGGTTACCTCATTTAACCCTAAGACTAAAGAAAGGTACCTTGCTGTTTTCAATCTTTCAGATAGCAAAGAAGCTGTTGATGTTTCGGTAAATCTTTCTGATTTGGGTATAAGCAAAAAATGTAAAGTAAAAAATATGTGGACAGGGCAGCAGGTAGGGAAATTTAAGAAAACGTTTTCTGTGCCGCTTGCTGCACATGCTTCAGGACTTTACGTAATAAAATAATTAAACGTTTGATGATAAAATGGAGATGAGAAAGGCCGTGTATCAGAAATCTGAATTAAAAAATAAAAAACACCGGTATTACAACCGACAAAACACATCTAATCAAAAGAACATGAAAAAAACATTTGTAAAATTTTCTTCGCTGGCTATTGCATTGTGCATGACTTTAGTTTCTTATTCACAAACCACTC
>JAGIAB010000548.1 GCA_017745135.1 Flavisolibacter sp. | reverse complement strand
CCGCAAGACTGTGTCCCGGAACATCAATTTCCGGTAAAATATTTACGAATCGCTCTTTTGCATATTGAATGATTTCTTTGAGATCGTCCTGGGTATAAAATCCTCCATAGTCTTTTGGTTCGTCAGGCGATGGAGGCGAAAAGGTTCCAAAATAACCCACCTTATTCACCCGCCAGGCGCCCACTTTAGTGAGTAGTGGAAGACTTTTGATCTCCATTCGCCAACCTTCATCATTTGCTAAATGCAAATGAAGCATGTTGAATTTATACCGCACCATATCATCGATATAATGCTTCACCTCTGCTTTTGTAAAAAAATGACGAACAACATCAAACATTAATCCTCTCCATTCGAAACGCGGGTAATCGGTGATTTCAACACAAGGCACTGTCCACTTAATATTTTTAACCGGAGTTGTGCTTTCAATTTCTTTTGGAAATAGTTGAAATAGGGTTTGCAGTCCGTAGAATAAACCTGCAGGCTCGTTTGCATTGATGCTTATAGCTTTTGGTGTAACACTAAGTTTATATCCTTCTTTACCAATTACTACATCTTTTTTTGAATTCAGTGAAAGGTGAATGGTAGGTGAAGTAGTCTTTTCTGATAGAACAATTGTTGATCCCGTTACTTTTAATTTTTGTTTCAGTGCAGAAATAATTGGTTGCATTTCCTGAGATTCGCGTACGCCGATGGTTACCTGTGCCGGCAATAAAAACGCTCCTGTTTTTTTAGTCATTTGCACAGGCTCGGGAATGACGGCAATGTTTGCAGACTGGCTCCAGGCCAAACTAGGAATTAGGCAAATAATACTTATAGCAATTGTTATTCTTTTCATATTGCTAAACCTGTTTACGTACATTTCATAAGCAAGTTATTGAAACATTATTGCTTCCCCTTCATCTCAAATATTTTAAGAAGCTGGTTTGTTACGCAAAAAATGTTGATCACTTTATAGTATTCATATCCAAGGGAAGCCCCAAAGGGGATTTAGTAGTTGTCACCCGGTTGTCTGATATGGCTTCAAGATATAAATAGTAAAACTGAGGGTAGGCAGGAATTTTCAGAGCAAGCATTTCACTATTACCTACAGGTTTTATGGATAATTCATTTCCGTAGGGATCGGTATGAACAAGGTACCATTCAAAACGAATTTGCTTTTTGTTTTTTGTAGCAAAAACAAAGTTATCGGAATCATCTTTAACCAAGGCATGATATACCAGGGTTTGTCCTTCAAAAGGAAGTTTTATTGGTCTAAGTATCTTAATTGCGGTGTATACATTTTCATTAGCCTCGCCATTCCATTTTTCATTAACATTATCAAATATTTGCTTTTTTCTCCCGTACAGATCAAGAATTCCGTTTAGTGAAGCAAATCCCGCAGTTTGCTGGTCCTGCCATGAGGGAATGATCAGATTAGATACCTGTAAGCTATCCCACAACGACGGATCGACCATTCGCCACGAAAATTTTACAGGCAATTGCAAAGAAGATGGAAATTCTTTCTCCTTTTCCGAATTGAGAAAGAATTCACTTGCATCACCTACGAAATTATTATAAAGCTGCATTCTTTCGTTAGCATGATCATTCCATATTACGGTAACTGTCACAGGATGCACGCCATCAATTTGTTTGATATTCTTAATCAATTGTTGAAGCCACTGAATATAATTTGTTTGATAGACATATCGGTCCGGTTTACTAACCGATGTTTCTATTTGGTACAATACATCATTTGAAAGGTTCCATGCGATAATGGATTTTTTTTCCTTAAATTTTTTTACCAGATGCAGCAATCTTTTCTTTTCTTCCTCTAAACAGTCAGCATCCATTAGTTTCGATATAGGCAAATCCACCCAAAGCCGCGGTATAACACATAGTCTCTCTGCTTCTGCGATTTTAAAAAAATTACGGCTGTAAATGTCCGGAATGGATCTTAAAACTGTATTTATCCCTAAAGCCTTCATCTGCCTTATATCAGATTTAAGCACTTTAACACTTCCAGTATGAACATTGCGAAACCAATGTACACCCTTATCGTATCCAACAGCCCGCATGTTTTCCGGTAACAAAGTTGTTGAAGACGATACAGATGGGTTAAGTAAAGAACTTTTAAAAATCAAATTATTAAATGAAGCGGACGCCGGCGCTAACTGAAATGCAGAATCAAAACTCCATTTCCATGGCAATGCCGTTGGCTGGTATCCATCTACATTATAATGATCTAAACTAGTATTGAACATAACCACTGCCCTTATCTCGGAGAATTTTTTCTCTATCGCAGTCCATGCATTGTTCCACCAC
>JAGIAB010000547.1 GCA_017745135.1 Flavisolibacter sp. | reverse complement strand
GATTGGTGTAAAGCTTACCGGGAAAATGAGCGGATGGACCTCTGCAAAAGATGTGATCTTAAAAGTTGCAGGTATTCTTACTGTAAAAGGTGGTACCGGTGCCATTGTTGAATATTTTGGCGAAGGCGCTGACAGCATGAGTTGTACCGGTAAAGCAACCATTTGTAATATGGGTGCCGAAATTGGCGCCACCTGTTCTTTGTTCACTTACGATGAAAAGATGGCTGGTTACCTGAGAGCAACCGATCGCGAAGAAGTAGCAAAGGTTGCAGATGAAGTAAGAGAACATTTGCGTCCGGATGATGAAGTATATGCCAATCCTGAAAAATATTTTGACCAGTTAATTGAAATTAATTTAAGTGAACTGGAACCACACGTCAATGGTCCTTTCACACCAGACCTGGCCACTCCAATTTCAAAAATGGCTGAAGCTGTAAAAGCAAACGGATGGCCTGATGAAGTGGAAGTCGCATTAATTGGTTCCTGTACCAACTCTTCTTATGAAGATATCAGCCGCTCTGCTTCCATAGCAGCGCAGGCAAAGAAGAAAGGTTTAAAAACCAGGAGTGAATTTACGGTAACTCCGGGTTCCGAACTCGTTCGTTACACCATCGAAAAAGATGGTTACCTGAATACGTTTGATGAAATAGGAGGCGTTATTCTTGCCAATGCCTGTGGTCCTTGCATTGGACAATGGGCAAGACATATTGATGATCCAACGAGGAAGAATACCATCGTAACTTCTTTCAACAGGAACTTTGCAAAGCGCAATGACGGTTTGTCTTCTACACATGCTTTTGTTGCCTCTCCTGAAATTGTAACAGCATATGCCATCGCCGGAAAACTTTCCTTCAATCCTTTAAAAGATAAATTGAAGAATGAGAACGGTGAAGAAGTGATGCTGGATGAGCCGAAAGGATATGAATTACCTCCTAAAGGTTTTTCAGTTGACGATCCGGGTTATCAGGCGCCTGCCGCCAGTGGTAAAGATGTGCAGGTGGTAGTGAAATCAGATTCTCAACGTTTGCAATTGCTTGAGCCATTCCCGGCATGGGAGGGAACTGATCTCAATGGATTAAGATTATTGATCAAAGTAAGAGGTAAATGTACTACTGACCATATTTCAATGGCAGGACCCTGGTTAAAGTATCGTGGGCATCTGGATAATATTTCCAACAACATGCTGATTGGTGCTGTCAACTATTTCAACAATCAAACAGATTCTGTAAAAAATCAGTTGACAGGCGAATATGGGCCTGTGCCTGCAACGCAACGCAAATACAAAGCGGCAGGTATTGGTTCAGTAGTTGTTGGTGATGAAAACTATGGTGAAGGTTCATCAAGAGAGCATGCGGCCATGGAACCCCGTCATTTAGGCGTAAGAGTAATTGTGGTGAAAAGCTTTGCCCGTATTCATGAAACTAATTTGAAAAAACAGGGAATGCTGGGATTGACCTTTGCCAACAAGGATGATTATGAAAAGATACAGGAGGATGATGTGATTGATATTACCGGGTTAACCGATTTTGCTCCGGGCAAACCATTGACCATGGTGCTGCATCATGCCGATGGTACTAGTGATAAAGTGAAATTGAATCATACTTACAACGAACAGCAAATCGAATGGTTCAAAGCTGGTAGCGCATTGAATTTGATTCGCAAGCAGTTTGCAAAAGCATAGTCGAAACGTTTTTATAAGCTGAAGCGGAACCATGTTGTTCCGCTTTTTTGTTTGCATCCCGTAGTGTATACTTGCATAAACTAATTCTGCTTATGAAGATGTTCTTACTGGACGCCGGTGGCGCTGCCTTGATTCTTTTAATTCCTATTGCTTTTATTTTCCTGCTTTTTGTTTGGGGTTTGGTGGAAGGTTTCATCATTAACTTATTCCGCATTAACCGTTTTTGGAAATCGGTATGGCATGCCATCATTGTCAATATCGTTTCGTTGATCATTGGTTTCGTGATGATCGGTGCGGCAAATAAAATGGGCCTGGAAGATTACACAGAAATGGAGGCAACAATGAAGTTACTTCCAACATGGATCATATTTTTAGTTGTAAGCATATTGGTAGAAGGTTTGGTTTTAAAAGGGTTAAACCGGTCAAAAAAATGGAGTACAATTTTTTCAGCAAGTTTGGTGATGAACTTTCTTACTTACATCCTCCTGTTTGCTTACACTTACTATTATTTATAAACTTTTCTCTTGGCTATACTGAGTAAATACTGGCAGCGGTTAGTGCTTCTTTCATTTGGTCATGGATTGAATGATTTTGCAGCCGGCTACATGCTGGGCAATATGCTTTAT
>JAGIAB010000546.1 GCA_017745135.1 Flavisolibacter sp. | reverse complement strand
GATTGTTGCTGATGGAATCGAGGATCCCAATTTTGATATGCGCAACAAGGGAAAATATGTCAACCCAGAACAGTTCAATCAATTGACAAACGATCCGGATACCATCGTTGTCGATATGCGCAATCATTATGAATATGAAGTAGGACATTTTGAAAGCGCTATTGAAATTCCCTCGGATACGTTCCGTGAGCAATTACCGATGGCTGCCGACATGCTGAAAGATGCAAAGGACAAAAACATCATCATGTATTGCACCGGCGGCATCCGTTGCGAAAAGGCCAGTGCTTACATGCTGCACAAAGGCTTTAAAAATGTTTTTCACCTTGAAGGAGGCGTTATCAATTACGCCAACCAGATAAAAGAGAAAGGATTGCCCAGCAAATTCCATGGAAAGAATTTTGTTTTCGACAACAGGCTGGGAGAGCGGATCACGGAGGAAATTATTGCACATTGCCATCAATGTGGCCGGCCCGCTGATACACATGTCAACTGCGCCAACGAAGCCTGCCATCTTTTATTCATCCAATGCGACGAATGCAAGGAAAAATATGAAGGTTGCTGCAGCAAGGAATGCCTGGATTTTATTCATCTTCCCATTGAGGAGCAAAAAGAAAAAAGAAAAGGCATTGATAAAGGAAGAAATATTTTTAATAAGTCCAGGGCAAGATTGAGACCGAAGTTGAGTGAGATGAGAAAGGAACAAATCTAATTGCGTGAAAAATTCAATAGATCCTTTACTGATAACTTGCTTTCGTTTTGAAACGAAGCTTTAAAAAATTAAATTTGTTACAAACGCTGATCAAATGGCAAATACAATTGACCAGGAACTCAATAAATATTTGGTAAAGATGAGTGAAGCAGAGAAAAAAAGTGTGCTCCAAATGATCAAAACATTTCTGGAAGGAAGAAAGACTGCCTTTGAACCTATCAGTATTGAACAATACAACCGGGAACTGGAAGAGGCCGAAAAAGGAATTGAGGCCGGACGCTTTACTACACAGGAAGATCTGGAAAACGAAATAGAAAAATGGTAGCATCCAGACGAAGAATTCTTTGGAGCGATGAGCCAAAACCCAACTTAAAGCAGCCTATAAATTTATCTTTCAGGATTCACCACAAAATGCCCGTAAAGTGAGAGATGATATAATAGCTCTTACCCGTAAACTTCCATCCAATCCTGGAAAATATGCACCCGACAAGTACAAAGAAAATAACGATGGTAGTTATCGTGCCTTCGAAAAACACAAATACAGAATTGTATACAGGATACTTGAAAATGAAATCAGGATTTTAAGAGTGAGACATACAAAGATGGAACCACTTCCTTATTGAGTTTACCTGGCTTTTAAGCAATGCGAAATGTAAAATAGCTCCGCGACATACCAATCAAACTGCCTCCTGTGAAAGACTAATCTGTTAACTTAGCACAGATTCATCTTAGTGCGAAAACTGACTTCTATATTGTTATTAATCTGTCTTTCTTTAACCTTCGCAGGCTACCATCTTGTTTTTTATGTACAACGTATCCTCTTAAAATCTGAAATGAAGGCCTTTCTGAAAGATCAGAAAACGCACAAGGATGTAGTTCAAATTAGTTTTACTGACGAAGAATTAGGCCAACTGGAATGGGAAGGTGATGACGAGTTTTGTTTTCAGGGCGAAATGTATGATGTGATTCAAAAAGAGAGGAATGGAAATAAAACAATCATTCTTTGCATTCCCGATAAAAAAGAAACCGCATTGTTGAACGAATATCAAAGGACGCATAAACGCAACGTTTCTCATTCGGCAACGGTTCAACTCTTTTCAATACAATTTGTTTTGCCGGATGATTGTTCGTTGCAACAACCTCAAAAAACAATTGAAAAATATCCCGTTCATCATTCCTTCTCTTTACAAAACCCTGCTTCGACTGTTATTCTGCCACCTCCCGATGTTTGCACACTTTTCACGACGCTTTAAGCAAACATTTGTTCATTAAACATATTTCAATGAAGCAATTTTTATTTGCTGCAATAGGTATTGTCTGCAGCATGACTATTTATGCACAGAAAAACATCAGTGGTAAAATTATTGATGCCTCAACCAATGCTCCTTTGATTGGCGCAACCATTACCTCCGGAGAAAAAGCCACAAGGACCGATAAGAACGGAGCATTTTCGATACCCTGTGAGGATAATTTACGGCTCGCTATTTCTTTTGTTGGCTACGAAACCCAGGAAAGAGTGATGAAGAGTTGTGATGAAATAGTTTACATTTCTCTTGTTCCCGCAAGCACTACACTAAGTAATGTGGAGATCACGGCAACT
>JAGIAB010000545.1 GCA_017745135.1 Flavisolibacter sp. | reverse complement strand
ACAGGTATATGCTGCCAGTTGCGATCCTTCTGAAACAGATGCTCTTTCCTCTCTTTGTTCAACTTTATTAACCGGTATAACAAATTGCGATTGCTCCTGTCTTACTCGTTTCTCGCCACCTGTCACTTGCTTTCTTTCGCTCACATACTGCAAAATATCTCTCTTTGTTACTCTGCCTTCATTGCCTGTACCTGGAATTCCTTCCAGTTCACTCATGCTAATGCCTTCCTGTGCTGCAATGTTCAACACAAGAGGAGAGTAGAAGCGGTTGCCGTTTATGTTAGGGGTTTGGGGTTTGGGGTTTGGGGTTGCTTCGCTGGCGGCAAAGTCATGATGAGTAGTTGAAGCTTCCTGTGGCTTTTCGCTGGTAGCTTGCGGCTGTGGCTGAACTGGTTCTTTCTGTGTTTCAACTTCGGCGCTGGTTTTAACTCGTGCAATTACAGTTCCCACCGGCACCACATCATTCACGTTGAATAAAATTTCAGAGATCGTTCCTTCAGCAGTAGAAGGAACTTCAGTATCCACTTTATCGGTTGCAATTTCCAAAACGGTTTCGTCCATTTTAACGGCGTCGCCGGGCTGCTTGTGCCATTTCAAAATGGTTGCTTCCATTATGCTTTCGCCCATCTTAGGCATTACCAGGTCAACTGTAGCCATTGTAATTATTGTTTTTATGTCACCGGCCAATTACTATTATTCAACTTCCGTTGTTCACTCACTTGTACGTCCGGTATCCCGATAGCTATCGGGATATTCAGCAATCGTTCTAATAAAAATTCCGGTCAAAAATAAGCATTGCCGTTTTATTCACCTTCCTCTTCTTTTACAAAACGATAAAGCATGCTCAGGGCATTGTGAGTAGTCAATTCAATATTTCTTTCCCTGTCAAACCGAAAAGAATGTTGCAATGCCATGATCCTTTTGTTATTGCCGACAGCTATCCAAACAGTGCCAACAGGTTTTTCTGGGGTGCCACCGTCAGGTCCCATAATTCCTGATGTGGCAATAGCATAATCGGTCTTTAGTTCCTTCAAAGCGCCGCTTACCATTTCAGTAACTGTTGGTTCGCTTACAGCTCCAAATTGTTGAAGGGTTTCTTCTTTCACCAGCAGCAAATCTTTTTTTGCTTCGTTAGCATAGGAAACCACACTTCCATTATAAACAGCCGAAGACCCGGCTATAGACGTGATCAAATGAGCGATATTCCCACCCGTACAACTTTCAGCAGTAGAAACGGTTTTCTTTTTTGATTTAAGTAATCGTATCACTGCATCGGGTAAACTGATATCTTCATCAGCAACCATCCATTTTTTTACCAGTGATTTAAGTTGAGCAAACAAATCATCGAGTTCATTTTTAATTAAGGTTTGATCACTCCCTTTTGAAGTCAGTCTCAATCGTACCATGCCATAAGCAGGCAGATAGGCAAGTTTAATATGAGAAGGGAGCTTGTTTTCAAAACCTGCAATGTGTTCTGCTAATGAAGATTCACCAATGCCTGATGTTAATAAAGTCTTGTGAAGAACAACAGGCAATTCAAAAGTTTCTTTGAGTTTGGGGATTACGCTATCCAGCATTAATCCTTTCATTTCATGAGGAACACCTGGCAGGGAAATAACAACGCCCCCCTGTCCCCCGGTGGGGGAACTTAGGCTGGAAAAACTTTTCTTATCAGAAGTTTCTGCGCTATCAGAGTCTTTATCCCCTTCCCACCGGGAAGGGGCTTTAGCACCATCTTGCACTTTTGGAGTTGTTGTTGGGGATGGGCCGAACCACATACCCGGCGCTGTTCCTCTTTCATTTTTTAAAACCGTGCACACATCCGGAACTTCTGCCTGCTTGCGGTTGCGTTCCAGTAAAGGCATGGGCCTTCTAAAAACATGCTCAAACAGGTAGGTAACATGTTCCAGTGTTGGTTGATGCATTACAAGTTTGCTTCCAAAATATTCGCATAAAGCAGGCTTGGTAATGTCATCTGCAGTGGGACCTAACCCGCCTGTAATGATGATCACATTACAATCCCTGCTTTGCTCTTCTAATGCTTTTAAAATTTCTTCTTTTACATCACCAATCGCAATCCTCCTTTTCACCCAGATGCCGATTTGATTCAGTTCCTGCGCAATGAATGCGCTGTTGGTATCAATGGTCTGGCCAATCAAAAGTTCATCTCCAATAGTAATAATAGCGGCGTTCACTTCATTCATCTGTAATAGCTAATTTTAGCGCAATGTACGAAGCCATGAAAAAACTATTTTTTATCCTTGCTAGTGTTCTTACTCTATCGTCAACTGCACAGACAGTTTCAAAGCGGGTGAAGGA
>JAGIAB010000544.1 GCA_017745135.1 Flavisolibacter sp. | reverse complement strand
GTGGTGTATTGAGGGATCATGAAGCCGCTGTTCAATCCAACTTTGTTCATCAATAACATCGGCAATCCCCATTTGCCCTCGAGCAATAAATAACAACGACGGTCAGAAATATTTCCGATTTCTGCAGCCGCAAAGCAGGCATAATCCAAGGGCAAGGCTAAGGGCTGTCCGTGAAAATTTCCTCCACTGATCGTATCGTCTTCTCCAAAAACAATTGGGTTATCCGTAACCGAATTGGCTTCTGTTTGGGTTAATTGCTTTAAGTGCAGCCACGCATTCCTGGATGCGCCGTGTACCTGCGGCATGCATCGAAGCGAATAAGGGTCCTGCACTCTTCCGCAATCGATATGACTTTGCATGATCGCCGATTCTTTCAACAACAGACGAAGTCTTTGGGCAACCAATTTATTTCCCTCAAAAGGACGCAGGCGATGCAGGCGTTCATCAAAGGGAGCTTTGGTTCCTGTCAATGCTTCTAAACTCATAGCGCCAATGATATCTGCAGCCTCAAAGCAATTGTGCATTCGCCGAACTGCTTTGATAGCATAGGCCAAAATAAACTGTGTACCATTGATCAGGGCTAACCCTTCTTTTGGTCCGAGTTTAATTGGAGATAAATCAAATTTAGAAAGTACTTCCTGCGAGCGATACCTTTTACCTTCATAAAACACTTCTCCCAATCCTATTAACGGAAGAAACAAATGTGCCAATGGCGCCAGGTCGCCGGAAGCGCCTACACTTCCTTTTTCCGGAACAACAGGGATAACATTCGTTTCTATATGCCATATAATTCTTTCGATGGTTGACAATTGCACCCCCGAATATCCCTGCGACAAAGCATGCACTTTCGTGATCAACATCAATTTTGCAACTTCAACCGGAATGGGATCTCCCACTCCTACGCTGTGGCTTTGTAAAATTTTGTATTGAAGCGTTGCCGTATCTTCTTCGCTAATTTTTGTATTGGCTAAAATTCCAAAGCCGGTAGTTACTCCATACACGGTTTGCCCTGTCTCAACCATGTGCTGAACATGCTTATTGCTCCTGTTGATTTTTTCTTTTACATCGTTACTCAGAACTCCACCAAGCGAGCCTTCAGCCAGCATTGCAGCCTTTTGAACAGACAGATCGTCCTTTCCGTAGAAAAATTCTCTATTCATAATCGCATCTCGAAAATAATTTTTATTTTACAGTCCTAGCTACCAATATTCGAACCATGGAAAACCTGATCTTATTTCTTGCCACTTCATTAGTGTTTCGATTTTCTTCGTCTAAAAAAATCAAGCTTCAATTCATCGGCAATACCGGTTGTTCGGCCCTGCTTTCTTCTAATAATAATCTTGATTCTACGGTAACGCAGTCTGGCGACCAGCTCTATTTCCACGAATTCAAAGACAGAAACGTAACCTACGGAATGATTTGTATTGACATGAATGAGCAATATAGCCTGGCTGAAGCCGAAGAAATGTTACGCTCTTATATTGATAAGCTCAGAGGGCCTTTGTATATTCTGCATAATACAGGCATTCACGAAGATGCCGACTGGAATTCTGAAACCTCAAAAACAATTGTCGATTACTGGCAGGATTACAGCAAAAAAGACTGGAAAGTAAAAGGCTATACCAATGGTAAAACACTTGCTGTATTGTATGTAAAGAACATTGGAAATGCCGATGTAAGAAAACAGGATTTTTTTCTCGATAGTTTTCATTTTAGTGCGGCATCATAATTAAGATTTCCTTTCAAAAATTATTGTTGTTTCCTTTATCTTTGCCGCCTCTGTTTAAGACAGTTAGGTCTGATGCCTGTCTTAAAACAATTTGGTCCGGTAGCTCAGCTGAATAGAGCAACAGCCTTCTAAGCTGTGGGTCCCTGGTTTGAATCCAGGCCGGATCACAAAAGGAATCCCGAAACGACTCAAACCCCTGCAAAATCAATAGTTTTCAGGGGTTTTTCTTTCTAGAAATTTCACCTTCCAACACTTTTCGTCGGTTTTTGGTTCACCAATTTTTCACCAAACCCCGTTTTTTTACCAAAATTTTTCACCGATGAAAGTTTCATTAGTGTTCTACCCTAGCATGGACAAAAAAGTAAGAGAACCGGTAAAATTCCGATGTACGCAAGGGTATGTTTAAAAGGTCTTAAAGCAGAAGAAAGGCTTAGCCTCCAGGTCATTGAAGAGGATCTCCTTAAATGGAATCCAATGAGCATGCGATTTTCCGACCGTAACAATCCAGTAAACAGGTTATTGAATTCACTGGATCAAAAGTTTGATTGTAAGTGTCCCTAAAAATCGGACAGTTTAGAATTAGAGTTTCGCACTTAATTTT
>JAGIAB010000543.1:230-2332 GCA_017745135.1 Flavisolibacter sp. | reverse complement strand
GCTTTAGTCTTTGCAGTGTGTTTTCTATGACTTCTGCATTAATGTATCCTTTGATGATTCGGTGGATTTCATAATTGTTTCCGTTGTCTTCCAACTTTCGAAGAAAGCCAATTTCTAGAACCTTATTGATCGTTGAAACGATACGATCTTGTTGCTTTGCCTCGTCGGTTGCCCCTGGCAAAAAGATTTTTATTCTGTTTATTATTTCTGCCTGTGAAATAATTGTTCTTACGTTACCACCATGTGCATCTTGTTCCAATAGATATTTTCGAAGAATGATACACAGTAGGGATGTAAAAAAATTTAACTGCCGTTTTTCACCCAACTTTGGCAGTTGTACTTCTTCTTCCAGTTCCTTTTGCAAAAGATAAGCATAGCCTTCACTTTTGTCAACATAAACATCGAGAGCGAGCATTGCAAAATATTTCTTAACCTCCGCTTCATATTGCAAAAGATTCGACCACGCATCCTTCTGGTGATCGTAAAGAATTCCTTTTAACAGAGTTATTGAACTAAGGGAGTATTCGCAAATCATTTTTTACCGATTAAAGATGATAAGTGGTGTTTTGACTTTGTAAGATGTGCCGGCATCACTATTCTGAACAAGTATTGTTTCTTCTTTTTCATTATTGATATAGTGCTTTGTGTCGCTTGTAGCAATTTGCATGTAACCCAATACTTCAGCAATCCCTTTTGTCGGCTTGCAATGGTCTACCAGTGCGGAAAGAGAAATTTGTGGATGAAGCCTTAACAACGCTTTGATATTATTTTGGAGTTCTTCCATGTCCACATAAAACTGTTCAAACAAGGCGTCTGAATCCGCATCGGCCATTCCTTCTTCCACTATCATTTGCTGAAAAGCGATCTTGACTGGTGGCGTAAATAACGGGCGTTCCATGAATAAGCCTGGTCGTATGTTGCCATCAATTTCCATCAGTGTTTCCTGTGGTTCGAATGTATCTTTGCAATCCATCAATAAGTCTTCAATTGCCTCAATATTTCGTAAAATGTGTTTGCTCTCCGACAGGTTTTTTTGTTCAACATATTTGCGTAGCTGTTCAATTAGGCCGTCATTGCTCTTGTTCACTTTGTCGCCCGCTTCCACTAAATTGGCTTTGATTCTGTCGACAATGTACTCTTGCTTTACTTCTTGAATAGCAGGTATTGCATTTACTTTTTCGAGTAATTGTTCAAGTTCTTGTTGCATGCTTTCGCTCATCAAAAATTCCCAAAATGCGCGAAAACTTTTTCCTTGGTCTGTGTTCCAAAGATGATCTTGCTTCTCAAAGATGGTATCTAGTAATGCTCCTTTTTGTAAACTGCTTTTAATAATTGTTTGTCTTGTCTGTATATCTAACTCCCTAAAGTTTTCCTCTACTTGACGAAAGTCGGATAAAAGACGCTTGGCTGTTTCCTCAGCGAGAATGTAATCCTCTTTGACCTGAGTATCGGTTGGCTTGCTGAAATGACCGGCCCTCACCCGCTCAATTTCCTCGTCAATTTTCTTTCTTTCCGATAGTAATTGTTGGACTCGCTCATAAGGTCCTGCTGTACTGTTCACGATTTGCTTCAGTAAAGAAAAAAATTGTAGTAACCGGCTATGCGTGCCAACAAATTGCTGCTTGTTTAGATCTTCCAACCACTTTAGCGCATTCTCCGTAGCAGGTGATAGCTCATAAACCGGTTCATCTCCTAAATCGTAATAACGTCTTAAGAATCCCTGCTGTGCCCACTTTTGAAGATATTCAAGCGGAGTCTTATTATAATCGGTAATTCCCTGTTGTTCCAGTGCAAAAAGAAAATCGCCTAGCAAACTATTTAAAGATGCTTGCGGATAAGCCATGCGTTCCTGCTGCTTAAAAGCGAGATGAAAAAAGCTAACTAATAAAGGGAAATGCTCTGCTCTGAATAATTGCAGTGTTTTATCGTTTCGATAAAGGGATAGAGCTTTTTCAAAATTCATAAGCAGTGTTGTTAATTCGTCCGGTGCTGGTTAGATATTAAGAACCAATGACAGTCAATATAATTCCACCTTTCCCTTTCAAATAGGAATTCACTACCGCTAGAAGGCTTAATTGTTCGTCACTGGGATTCGTTGCCGA
>JAGIAB010000543.1:0-220 GCA_017745135.1 Flavisolibacter sp. | reverse complement strand
ATGAATATTTCGAATTCGACAGGGTATCCTTTTCTGGCAATGTCCTTAAAATAAACAATTTTTTCCTTACTACCCAGTTCTATCCTAGAACAGGATTTCCCTTTCCTTTTCTTAGTTTCCCTTCGCAAAAGATGCTCGAAGAATTCCTTGGACTCTTTGAACTTCCAGTTTACCGACTTTACCGCTTGACCGCACACTTCATACAAATCATCTACTGAAC
>JAGIAB010000542.1 GCA_017745135.1 Flavisolibacter sp. | reverse complement strand
TTCTTTCCCTGTCTGTTACGGCGAACCATCGGTATGGGTTTATCGTTTTCCCGTGCAGATGAAGGCATCTATATCCGCTTATGCAAGAAGTATTTTGGATAATCCCAAAACAATAATTGGTGTACGGGATGCATCCTGGGACATCATCGCAGAAGTCATTGGAATCTACATAAAAGATGATGTGGTTTATTATCAATTGAATCTACAAAATCAAAGCCCGATTGATTACGACATCAATTTTCTTCGCTTCTACGTACGGGATAAAAAGAGAGCAAAAAGAACTGCGGTACAGGAGGCTGAAATCATCCCTCTTTATATAGCGGGAAATGCCTCGAGCATTAAGGCAGGCACCCATAATAGAATTGTCGTTGCCCTGAACAAGTTCACAATTCCCGAAGCGAAATACCTGGCTATTGAAATCTGGGAAAAAAATGGCGGAAGAAACCTGCTCCTAAAAGTGAACAATCGCAAGATCCTTAAAGCCGTCTCACTATCAGACCTCAAATGAATGGGGAACATGTTATATCTGATGAAGTGCTAAATGATGTAATGGCTGCATTGGCAAAGGGTCCTTCCTGGTTCGTTTACAATACACTGACTTATTTTCTAACCAGGGAGGACGTGAAGACTTTCAAAGTGGAAAAAGACGCAGAGGATTGGGCAATTGAGAATAACAGCAAAACAGAAGCTTACCGGACAATTCAGATAAACTCGGTAAGAGACTTATACAGGAAAATTAAATATGGAGAAAAGTTGGAAACATTATTAAATCATCCTAAAACTTATTTTATGAACCAGCAAAATTTGGATTACCTAAAGGATAATCTCCGCTTCATGGGATTTGGAGATAAACTACAAGCTGACCTTGAAAAAAATATTCAGCAAGGATTTCCGGAATTCGTTTTAAAATGGCAATCGGAGTTCAGCGGGCAAAATCTGGAAACCAATTTGTTTTTTAGAAAGTCCGATCAAAGCGACATGTATTTTTTCAACCGATACGATGCTATTCTAAGGAATGATGTTGGAACGTTTGAGCAAAACTTTTATCTCAATAAAGGGCATGGTGTAACCCTAAAGGAAGCCTTCAATCTTTTGCAAGGCAGAGCAGTTTATAAAGAGATGGAGAATAAGGATGGGCAGAAGTACAAGGCCTGGCTCGAACTGGATTTTAAACAGAAAGACAATGGAAGTTATAAAGTAAAGCAGTATCACGACAACTATGGATATAATCTTGAATCAACGCTGAAAAATTTCCCAATCAAGGAACTGCAAAACGAGCAGCAAATGGAACGGCTGCTTTCGTCGCTCCAGAGAGGAAACAGGCAATCTGTAACTATGAATGTCGAGGGCCGTGAACAAATGTTTTTTCTCCAGGCAAATCCTCAGTTTAAAACAATCACGGTATTTGATAAAGGAGCCACAAGGCCGCTGAGTTCAGAGCAGAAGAACCAGTTAATGATCACTCCGCAGGAGGAGCGTACCAAAATAAACGGGCAGACAGTGCCTGGTGCAAACGGGCCGGGTGTTAAGGAAGCAACCACTGCGCAGAAGCAGGAAACAGCAAAAAAAGAGACCCCGGAGAATTCTGAAAAAAAAAGCCTGAAAGAGGGTAGTGAAAAGGGAGGGAAGGTGAAAGATCATAAGAAAGAGGCAGTAAAAAAATTGCTTCCACAAAAGCAAAGCACCGGAAAGGGAAAAGGGCAAAGGGTATAATGGGGGACGTGTTATCTTTTTTGTCGGAGTTTTATTGTTCTGCTGCTGCCAATCCAAGGATTGGAGCAACCCACCTTACTCTATACATGGCTTTCTTTCAACATTGGAGCAAGAATGGTTTTAAAAACCCGGTAGAATTTACAAGCAGAGACATCATGCCTCTTGCCAAAATTGATAGCAGGGCAACCTATCATCGTTGTCTGCGTGATCTGGTGGAGTGTGGCTATATCCGGTACGTTCCCTCCTGCAATCCTTTCTTGAAAAGCCTGGTCTATTTGGAATTGTCTTTAAATAATTAACCCCAAAAGGAAGTAAGCAATGCAGGAGTGCAACTTACCAGCGATAGGGTTAATGGTGGGGATAAAATAGTAAGGCCCAGATTATGGGCTTTACTTCCTTATGAAATAGACATGTGAGTGAAAATGTGATAGTGTATGGCTGTAGAAATTGTAACGAGGGAAGACCTTGATAAATTTCGTCTTCAATTATTAGAGGACATAAAAAATTTGCTTCAACCCTCACCGACAGTGGCTGAGAAAAAGTGGCTGCGAACTCCAGATGTATTAGAGATTTTGAAAATCTCCTTGAGCACATTACAAAATCTCTGCTACAAAAGAATTTTGC
>JAGIAB010000541.1 GCA_017745135.1 Flavisolibacter sp. | reverse complement strand
AAACCCTTCGACTATAAAGTGTTTACCAAAGAAATTATTAACCTTTTAGCTTATTGCACCGATTTAGGAACCTGATTCCACGAAGTTTTTGCCCTTTTCGTCATTTTTGGAACTGTATTTGCCTGTACAGGGCAAAAGCAAAAGCCGTGTGTAGTCTTCAAAAAATTCTGCTATTGGATGATAACAGGGACCTGCTGCAGATTGTGCAGATCATTTTGAAGGGACAGGGTTACGAAACCGTGTTAGCCTCTTCGATTGAAGAAGCCATGCTCAAAATAAAGGTGCATAAACCTGTGTTGATATTGATGGATGTGTGTCTTTCAGAAGGTGATGGATATACATTTTGCAATCAGTTAAAGAACGATCCTGAAACCGGGCATATCCGTGTCATCATGATGTCAGGAGAGGACTGTAATCAGAAAATGATAGCGTATGCCAATGCGGACGATTTCATGCAAAAGCCTTTTGATTATAATGATCTCGTAACAAGGGTGCAACAACATTTTAGTTATGCGCAGAAAATAAGTGCATAAGGTTTAAAACAAGCCTGATCCTTAAATAAATTCCTTTGAATATTTGGGGCTGTTTACTTCATAATTTCTAATCAACTTCAGTCCGGGCTATTCGCTTCAAGTCCGGCACAAAGCCATACACAATAGCTTCACCGGGCTTTCCGCTTCTATCCCGCAGCCTTTCAGCAAAAACAATTCTATTCAGCAATGCTCAACCAGCGTTATTGTTTGTAACCAGTTTGTAAACTTTGAAAGTGATGATAAGAATTACTGAACGATGAATCTCGCCTGAGGCGAGACGACGCAACAGACGATTCATAGCTGCAATGTAGTTTGGTTCATACTTATAATTGACAAACAGGAATTACTCACCACCCGATCAGTAATTGAGTTTATCTACGCTATTAACTGATCAATCTCGCTGCATCTTTTGCAAAATAAGTTGCAATCAAATCGCCGCCTGCCCTTTTAATAGACGTAAGCGTTTCTAAAATTGCTTTCTCTTCATTTATCCAACCCATCTTTGCTGCCGCTTTAATCATAGCATATTCACCGCTGATGTTGTACACACTCACGGGAACATTAACGGCATTCTTTACTTCACGAACAATATCGAGATAGGGAAGACCAGGCTTTACCATTACGATATCAGCACCTTCTTCAACATCTAACAACGCTTCCTTTACTGCTTCTGTGCGATTGGCATAATCCATTTGATAGGTTTTTTTATCACCAAATCCCGGCGCACTGTCCAGTGCATCGCGAAAAGGTCCGTAAAAGCAGGAAGCATATTTAGCACTGTAGGCCATGATGCCCACCCTGGTAAAACCATTTTCTTCCAGCCCTTTCCGGATCGCACCAATTCTTCCATCCATCATATCGCTGGGCGCAACCATGTCGACGCCGGCTTCTGCATGAGAAATGCTCATCTTCACCAAAGCTTCAACAGTTGGATCATTTACAATTTCTCCATTCTCTACAATTCCATCGTGACCAAAAGACGAATAAGGATCCAATGCAACATCCGTCATTACATACATTCCCGGAACGGCATCCTTGATAGCTTTAATGCTTCTTTGCATTAAGCCATTTTGATTCCAGGCTTCTTTACCGGTGTTGTCTTTCAGTTCATCCCTGCATTTGATAAAAAGCAAAACACTTTTAATGCCCATGCTCCATAATTCTTTTACTTCTTTTACGGTTAAGTCCAAACTTCTCCTGTAATAGTTGGGCATGGAAGGAATTTCTGTTTGTACATTCTTGCCCTCATCAATAAATAAGGGAACGATAAAATCATTTGGAGTTAAGATGGTTTCAGCAACCATGCTGCGGATAGCTGGCGAAGTGCGTAGTATTCTGGGCCGTCTTTGTAAGATCATTTTAATTCTTTCTTTGTGTGATGAATATTGGTAACAATAATTTTATCGGCTAAAATTTCGTAGATAATTACAAAAGGAAATTTTTCAAGCGCAAGATCCCTCAGGCTGTTAGTCGAATCAACGTATGAATAATGGGTTGGGTTTGCGGCAATTTTTTCCAATGCGTTTTCCACTTCTTCTAAAAAGCGTTCGCCCAAACCATCAGATATTTTTTCGTAAAACAGGTATGCTTCTGCTTCCTCTTTTTGTGCGGTTAAAGAAATAATGATTGTGTACATCATCCTTTTCTAAGCCTTCTTATCTGTGCGTGTGCCTCTTCCAACGTTAAACCTGTTTCGGGATTTTCGAAATATTGTTGTCGTGAAGCATGGAATTTTTTCAGTTCTTCCTCACTGAATCGGTTTTCTGAGGGCTGAAGATGGCTTACCAGCTCAAACAGTTTGCCTGTT
>JAGIAB010000540.1 GCA_017745135.1 Flavisolibacter sp. | reverse complement strand
TTATTATCTTCCACGCCTTTGGCGATCTTTATCATTTTCTTTTCGCCACCTTTCTTTACTAAAACGCTGTCGTCTTTCAACAGAGCTTCCTTTGGTATTACTAATACATTTTGGTTTTCGGCCACGATAATGTTGGCCTCCAGATTCAATCCGTACAAGCCCACAGGAATTTGTTCATCCAACATAGCATCCACTCTGAAAGATTGCTCGGCTTTATTCAACAAGGGATAAATCTTTTCAACATGTGCAGTAAAAACTCTGTCGGGATAAGCATCGGCACTGATCATCACTTTTTGCCCGATGTATAATTTTTCAAGATCATCTTCATCTACCAATAACTTAGCGATCATCTTTCCGCTTCCGATCAATGCAATGGGTTGATTGGGATAAATCAAATCACCTTCCTGTTTCAACACATCAAATACCACTCCACTGACAAAGCTTTTAAGACTGCCATTGGCCTTATCTGTTCTTGCCAGCGATACTGCATTCTGAGCCTGTTGCAGTTGAAGCGATGAAGAAAGCTTTACTTCTTTTATTTGCTGCTGAATTCTTGCCACTTCTTTTTCAGACGACCCATACTGCAACCAGTATTTTTCATAAGCCGATTTTGAAACCGCATTTTGTTCGTACAAGCGTTTGTAACGACCATATTGAGCACTGTCGGTTTGCAGTTTCACTAAAGCGGTTGCCAATGCATTTTGCAGTTCTCTCACCTGAGGCGCATTGTTACCTGTTAAAACGGCGGTTTTGTTGGCCACCTCGTAAGCCGAGTTCAATTGCGTTTCCTTAATACTGTTTTGCAATTGAAACAGCAATTGTCCTGCTTTTACAGTATCGCCTTCGCTTACAAATGTTTTTTGCAAATAGCCATCGGTTGTTGAAACCACTTTGTATTCATTCTCCGGCTGTAAGGTTCCCGAAGCGTAAACAGCTTCCGTAAGTTTTCTCATCTCGGGGTGAACTTCTTTTTCCTTGCTCTTACACGAAAAAAGAACGAGGATAAAAAACAAAAGGATAATTCTTTCGATCATATTATTTGTTTTGTGTCAGTAACAGTTGATAAATAGTAGCGTCTCCAAGATTTTGCACACGGTCAATTCTTGCCTTGATATCTTCCATAAAAATGTTGCTGAATTCATCATATTCCATCACACCTTCTTTCATGCTCAGTTGCGCAATGCGAAGATTGTCGGCAGTCACGTGTACTTTTTGCTGCAATATTGAAGCTTTCTTTTGCGCAGCAGTCAAAGCAATCCACCAGTCTCTTTGTTCTTTTGAAAGATTTTCCTTCACTCCTTCTTCATTCAATTTTGCACTTTGCAATTGCAGTTTTGCTTTCTGTTGCGATGTTCTGTAATACCCGCCCTGGAACAATGGGAAATCCAATCGCAAACCAATGGTGCTTGCATCAAATTGCACCGTTTGCGAATGGGCGCCCGGCTTTATTCCGAACTGATAATAATAACGGCTGTTTAGGTAAAGCTTTGGCAAGCTTGCTTTTTGTGCTTCCCTGATGCTTTGCTCAGCCATCCTCACCATCACTGCGGCCTGCTTTAATGCCGGACGTTGCTCAACAGAAACCGTTTGCGGCACATTCATTGACAGCGTTAAACTGTCACTGATCTGTACATCGTCATCCGCAGGTAAAAACAAAAATGATTTAAAAGCATTCAGGTAGCTGTTATACGCTTTTTCATATTCAATGGAAGCGGTTTGAATATCGAGTGAAAGATTTTTTGCACGGTTGTAATCCGAAGGGTTGACCGTTCCTTCTTTCATTCGCAGTTCCATCAATTGCAGCAACTCGGTTGTCACTCTTTCATTCTCCTTGTTCAATTGCAAAAATTCCTTTGCCACCAGGATTTTGTAATAAAGGTCTGTGAGTTGGTTGTGCAGGCGTTCCTTATCGGTTTCTGTTTTCCATTTTACTCCCTCGGTTTGAAGCGCTGCTTTTTTCAGCGTTTCCCATTTTTCAAAATTGATGATGGGCATGGTCAGCTCCACGCCGGTTGTGAAGTTGATGGGAAGTCCGAATTGAACCTTCCTGAATTTTTCGCCGTTGCCGCCATTGAAAATATCCGGGATCACCTGCGAAGGAATGATGGGATAATAATCCGCAGTAGAATAAAAATTGACCTTGGGCGAAAGAGTTGATTTCAGCAAGTCCTGGTCCCGGGTGCTCACCTGCTCATCCAGCTTATCCTGTTGCAACTGCCGGTTGCTTTTATCGGAAAAATCCAGCACCTGCTGAAGAGAGGTAAAGGTAATTTGCGACCAGCCCCTTTCAACGACCATGCCCATCATCAATTTTGAAAAATGGGAAACGCTGAAAAAAGC
>JAGIAB010000053.1 GCA_017745135.1 Flavisolibacter sp. | reverse complement strand
GTCAAATTCATTGTAATTGGCAAGACTGTAGGTATTGGCATCCAGCATTTCCGGTGTTCTTCTTGCTGAATATTGCGAATATTTTCTAAGTACCTCACCAATTCCTTTTGCATAAGCAGTTCCAAATTGTTCCCCGGCCCATTGTGTAAAGAAAGTTGCAATGTTGTTCTCGTTCCACTTTTTAGTATCGTAAGCATAATCTAAAAAGAAGGATATGGGAGTTTCCATTGGTTTCAAATCTCCAACATTCACGATCCAGATTTTATCAACGCCGTGTTCGTAAGCCAGATGCATTTGTTCCCAAACTCTTGCAATATTGTTTGTGTTGAGCCATTTGTAATTTCTTGGTCCGCCTACGTAATCGAAGTGATAATACATTCCATAACCGCCAGTTCTTGGTTTGTCTGTGAGTTTGGGAAGCCTGCGAACATTGCCCCAGTTATCATCACACAACAAAAGTGTTACGTCATCCGGTACACGCATGCCTTTGTCGTAATAGTCCTGGACTTCCTTATACAAGGCCCACAGTTGTGGCGTTTGAGAGGCAGGTTTACCGGTAACTTCTTCAAGAATTTTTCTTTGATCTGTAACAATTCTTTCCAGTAATTCAGTAGCTGTGCCTTGCGTCATTGGCATATCGCCATCGCCACGCATACCAATGGTCACAATACTTTCATGTGTGTCCATGTTCTCGATGCCTTTTTTCCAGAATGCTCTTAAGTTTGAATCATTCTTTGTGTAATCCCAGGCGCCTTTTCCATAGCGTTTCCATTCCTGCTGGGCTCTTAACATGGGTTCGTGATGTGAGGTTCCCATTACAATTCCCCATTTATCGGCAAGAATCGGATTTAGTGTGTCATCATCATTAAATGCGTTGGCCCACATGGCCGGCCACAGGTAATTTCCTTTTAACCGTAAAATCAATTCAAACATTTTTTCATAAACAAGATGATTCACGCCGCCGAATTTTTCCTTTGTCCAGCCGGAAAAAGCAGGGGCCTCATCGTTGATGAAAATGCCGCGGTATTTTACAGAAGGTGAATTGAATTTATAAACGCCTTTCTTTACAAAAGCTTCCACTTTCTTTTTTACAGGAACGTCGGCCCACCAGTACCAGGGAGAAACGCCAATTTGTTTTGACAATTCAAACACACCATAAGCAACACCGCGTTTATCGCTTCCGGTTATCACCAATGCATTGTCAATGCCGTTCAGTGGTTTGCTCACGGTTTGCAATTGGCCGGCTTCCCATTTTCCTTTAATGCTGCCAATGTCAATCTTCTTTTGGTCTGCCAGCTTTTTAATAATGGATGAACCATTGATGGTTCCAATGATGATGGTATTTTTTGAAGCAGACGACAACCCGTTTACAATAGCAGGCTTTTTACCTGTCACCATTTCTATATCTGTTTGTAAAAGCGTTGCTGCTTTGTTAACAAGCCAGTCGTCATTTCCATCAATGTAAATGGTTACAGGTTGAGAAGAGCCAATTACAAAGGCACCGGCTTCTTTTTTTGTAGTTACAAAATTTTGAGCACCGGCTGTAATAGTCAAAAACAGTATAGCCGAAAGGAAATACAATCGTTTCATAATGAATTTTATTTTATCTCGTTGTAAGCAATCGACCCCTGGAGGTACGAAATAACAAGCACTAAAAACCTACGGAGTTTCCTCCGTCAACCGGCAGCACAACGCCGGTGATGTAACTTGCCGCCTCGGAGGCAAGAAACACTGCTGCATCACCGATGTCTGATGGTTTTCCAAGTTCACCCATCGGAGTTCTGTCCAATGCTTTAAATTTTCGTTCAGGATCGTTATTCAATGCCTTTGCCGACATATCGGTTGCAATAAAGCCCGGAGCAATGCAGTTTATACGGATGCCCTTAGGCGAAAGTTCGACAGCCATTGCTTTGGTCATTCCTTCAATTGCCGATTTTGAGGCTGTGTAGGCAATTACTTTTGGAATTCCATATTGAGAAGCCATTGAACTGATATTGATAATAGCGCCTTTAACGCCTTTTTTCATCATGCTTTTTACCACTTCTCTTGACAGGGCAAATACTGCCGTAACATTGGTAAGAATGATCCTCTGAAAATCCTCATCGGTTACGTCGGTAAATTCTTTTTTCATGTTGATACCGGCATTGTTTACCAGTACATCAATCTGGCCATGTTTTTCAATGATGCCGTTTACCAGTTTTGGTATGGAGGCCAAATCATTGAGGTCGCCAACTAAAGGTTCGCATAGAGGACCTAATTTTTCCTTAGCTGCACAAAGCTTTTGTTCATCTCTTCCGATAATGATCGTATGAATATTGTTTTGAACAAATCGTTCTGTAATGGCTAATCCAATTCCTGATCCTCCGCCTGTTACTATCGCTATTTTTTTCATCCAAGAAATTTTAAAAATTCAGGTGCACGAATTTCAATCGAATTAAATGAATTCAATCTGATAAAAATCAATTATTGCCACCAATTCCGGGAGCAAAAGGAAATTTTAAGCTTTTATAATACTCCAGGGTGTTGTCTGGTTTTTCTACATTGGAAGGAATTGGCATTTTTGAGAACGTCTGGAAATAAAGAAGACAGGCATCCTTCCACCATACTGCATCTTTTTCCTGGATATTCAAAAACATCTGTACCTGCTTAAACCTTTCATCATCGATAGAATTCTTCACGGTATTCCATTGTTTTTGCATCCATCTCACTGTATCAATTCCCTCCTGGTATTTTGAACTGAGTTCATTCCACAATGTTTTTCCATTTTTCATCTTGTGCGACCAGGATACATGATGGAACCAAAGCAGATCTTTTTCGTCGCAGGTATTGGAATCTTTCCATTGAGCCTGCACTTGCGGAGCATATTGCGCCAAGGCGTTGCTTCCTTTTTCGGTACGGTCGAAGCCAATACCGTAGGCATCGGCACGATGATAATACACAGGGTTCCAGTCTGCCCGGCCAAGATTATCCACCCAGGGGGCAGGGCCGTAATGATGGCTTGTGCCCATAATGTGATGCAGGCCGAGAGGCGTCATATAATTTACAACCGCTTCTCTCGATGCCATCATAATTTTTTGCATCGTAGCAATGGTAGCCGGGTTGTTGGAAAATGTTTGCCGGATCCATTCGTCTGCAATTTTTTCAGAAGACAGATCATGATTCCATGCCAGCCTGCCGAATGCATACCAGGTTGCCTGGCCGAACGGATTGCTTGTCCAGTTTCGATCACTACCTATATTGGAAACACCGGCTATTGCAGTGACTGAGTAATTGTGTAAAGAACCATTAATCACTTTTGCAACAGTTGATCCTTTTCCATTGGCATACGTATCTGCGTCCAGTACTTCTTTAAACAAAGGCGCCTGGTACACCAAATGCGTTCCCTGACCCAGGTATTCCATAGTTAACTGGAATTCCATTGCAAGGGGCGTATTGGGCATAGCACCAAAAAGAGGGGAGAAAGGTTCTCTTGGTTGAAAATCTATCGGGCCATTCTTCACTTGTACTAAAACGTTCTTTCTGAATTTTCCGTCCAACGGCTTGAATTCTGCATAGGCTTGTTTAAAACGGTCAGAAGAGGCAATGCTTGGTGCATTATGATTTCTTGCAGAATCAAAATTTTCATCTTCTTTTTGGACCCTCACATCATAAACAAAGGCACGCCAGATAACGATGCCGTTATGCGGAGCTACTGCATCAGCAAGCATGTTTGCTCCATCGGCATGGGTTCTTCCATAATTCTGCGGGCCGGGTTGGCCTTCCGAATTGGCTTTTACCAAAAAACCTCCAAAATCCGGTATGTGAGAATAGATTTCATCAGCCTTTTGCTTCCACCAGTTTTGAACGGAAGCATCGAGTGGATCAGCTGTTTTTAATCCACCGATTTCAATTGGCGCACTAAATCGTGCAGTGAGATAAACTTTCATTCCATAAGGACGGAAAGCATCTGCCAGCGCTTTTACTTTAAGCAGATAATCTTTGGTAAGAACCAAGGCATTGGCATTGACGTTGGTTAAAACCGTTCCGTTAATTCCTATAGAAGCATTTGCTCTTGCATAATCAATATAGCGTTGGTCGATGTAGCCGGGCAACGTGTGCCAGTTCCACAAGGAAATACCGGCATAACCTCTTTCAATGGTTCTGTTTAAATTATCCCAGTGATTCAAAATGCGGTTTTGAATTTTTGGAACACTTGTGATATTGAGGTGTTGAATATTTTGATGTGTTTGAAGTAGTCGCAAATAGTGAAATACGCCATAAAGAAGCCCGATGTCGGTGTTGGCTGTAATTATAGTGGCATTTTTCTGTCCGTTTTTTATGGTTTGGATCAGGAAGCCTTCATCTCCTAATTTGTTGTAATCAATATTTGCTTTTACAGAACCGGCAAATGATTTTGTAAACACAAGTAAGGAGGCGCCTGTTACAGAACTGGTTTCTGTAATTTTTTTGTCCAGCAAACCCTGTAAGCCTGTTTTTAATTCATTTTTTGCGGCCGTTAAAGTAGGAGAGCTGCCGGAAAAACGAATCGAACTGATTTGATTTCTGTATTGTTGAAGCAGGCTATTGTTATCAATCTTATCATAACGCAACCAAAGCCTGTATCCGTCTTCCGCCGAAGATAAAGTAGCAAACAACAAAAATGTCAGGGAGAACAAAAACGATTTAACCATTACAACAATTTCTTTTTCTTTTTTAATGATGATGCTCTTATAATAAACTCTGATCGTAATACTATGGTATTTGTATTGTCAATAGAGGAAACTCCTGTTAAATGATTGATAAGATGTCGTGCAGCTACTTCACCAATTTCATAACCCGAGTAGCTGATCGTGGTGAGATTCGGTTCAACTACTTTTGAAACGGGATCGTTATTAAAGCCAACAAAAGCGATGTCCTGTGGAATTTTAATTCCTTTTTGTTTCAGGGCGAGCATGCAACCCACGGCACAATTGTCATTAGCAACAAAAACTCCGTCGGGCAGCTTTTTCATTTTTAAAATAGTTTCCGCCGCATCCGCACCTGCTTCCATGGTCAGGTTGCCGAAGATCACATCTTCTTCTTTAAATTTTATTTTATGATCTGTTAATGCCTGTTTGTATCCCTGTAAGCGTTCGAGGTAAACATTTTGCTGGGAAGATGCTGTAATGTGCACGATTCTTTTGCATCCCTGTTCAATTAAGTGTTTAGTACCCTCGTATGCTGCCTTTGCATTGTCAATAAGAACATTGCTGCAGCTTCCATGTTCCATCACACGGTCAAAAAATACCACAGGAATATTTCTTCTAAAGAAAGAATCGAAATGGGAAAGTTCTTTTGTGTCGTAAGCCAACGATACCAGCAGCCCGTCAACCCGGTTGTTAAAAAGGATTTTTGCATTGGCAGCTTCTTTTGAGGAGGATTCAGAAGACTGGCTGATGATTACATTATAGCCTCTTTGATTGGCAAAATGCTCAATGCCGGCAATGACCGCCGACATGAAATAGCTGTTCAATCTTGGAACGATGACACCGATGGTATCTGTCTTTTGATTACGGAGATTACGTGCAAAATGATTTTGACGATAGCCCATTTTATGGGCGGCCTCAAAGATCCTTTTCTTTGTTTTGGGGCTGATAAGCGGATGGTCCTGTAAACCACGGCTTACTGTGGCAGGCGAGATCTTTAGCTTTTTGGCTATATCGTAAATGGTGACTTCTTTGTAATTCTCCATAATCAATGTAGTTCAAGGCCCTGGTGTTTTATTTACCGCTTTTTAAAGATGATTTCCGGATTATTAAATCAGAACGTACAACAATGGTATTGGTTTGATGAATGTTACTGATGCCTGTTAAATGATTAATAAGATTACGTGCGGCAATCTCACCAATATCCTCACCCGGATAATTAATCGTAGTCAGTGAAGGTTCAATCAGTTTTCCAATGGCATCATTATTAAATCCAACAATCGCAATATCATCGGGAATGGAGACACCATTTTCTTTTAATGTTCGCATACATACAGCCGCAACAAAATCATTCGTTACAAAAACGCCATCCGGCATAGGGTCCATTTTAAGAATCTTCAGGGCGGCTTCAACACCGGCTTTCTCACTCAGGTCGCCAACAATAAGAAGATTTTCATTGAATTCAATTCCGCTATCGAATAAAGCATCCCTGTAACCTTTGTATCGTTGAGAATAAACGTTTCTTTTCAGACTCGATGTGATGTGTGCAATTCTTTTACAGCCCTGGTCTATTAAATGCCTGGTAGCAATGTAACCACATTTAATATTGTCGATAACGACTACGGTGCTGTTCTCATCCTGTTCCACACGGTCAAAAAACAGCACAGGCACTCCTTTATCAATAAAAGGTTTAAAGTGTTCCAGGTCGGTGGTGTCAAAGGAAAGAGATGCGATCAAACCATCCACTCTTTTATGAAAAAGGTTTTTGGCATTGGCAGCTTCCTTTTCATAACTTTCAGAAGAGTGTGCAATAATGATATCATAACCTGCTTCTGTAGTGACCTTTTCAATGCCTGCTAAAACAGAAGTAATAAAGTTACTGTTCAACTCGTGAACAATCACGCCAATGGTCTTTGTATGCTGTTGCCGAAGATTACGTGCGAAATGATTGGTGCGGTATCCCATTTCATCCACCAGGTCAAAAATCTTTTTCTTGGTTTTTTTGCTGATGGCGGGGTGGTCCTGAAGGCCCCGGCTTACTGTAGCCGGCGAAACATTTAGTTTCTTGGCAATATCGTAAATGGTAACTTCTTTGGCTTTACGCATAAAAGCTGACATGTGGTGTAAAGCTAACGAGAAATTCCTTTTTTAAAAAAAATAATGTAATCGGTTGCATGCTAAGTAAATATGGCTAATTCGGGCATTGGCAACGAGTGCTTAATAAAGGTGTGGTAGTTCTTTATGCGTTCTCTTCTGAAACAGGTTCTGTTTAGTCAACTTAGATGGTTTCAAAAATAGTTTATATAGAGGTTACGTTTCAAACCGTACGGAACATATTTATAGAAATTGTAAGAAACAGGGTTTTCCTGGCTGGTTTCTATCGTTGTTATTTTCAAATATGAACTCATGATCTATAAAAGCTGTCCCGCAAAAATTTTTCTTTCATTTATTGTAAAAGAAGAAGACAACACCAGGCCAGCTACTGCCTCCATGAATTATGCAAAGCCGGATATGCCTTTTCCAAAGGGAATGGATATTATCAATTTGAATTACCAGGGAGAAGGGATCCGCGATGCGCCTGCCTATGCTCACCTGAGAGGGATTCGAACATCGCCTTTATATCCTGCTTTTCATGAAAAATTTCCGGATAAATTAATTGTAAGCAGTGAAACCGCATCGGCGCTCAGCACCCGCGGTACTTATGTGTTTCCTGTAACTGGTGAGATAAGTGCTCCGGTCAGCGACAGTACAGGCGGTGATCCCCAAAACAAATATGTAAGCGCTTATGAACTGTACACAGCACAATTTGGAGCCTCACCTGATAAGGTTTTTGCTTCGCAGGATCAACATCCTTTTGTGGCCGGCGAGTTTGTTTGGTCGGGTTTTGATTATTTAGGTGAACCTACGCCATATTATACAGCACGTAGTTCCTACTCAGGAATTGTCGATCTGGCAGGATTTAAGAAAGACCGTTTTTATCTCTATCAGTCCCGCTGGCGCCCTGATTATAAAATGGCGCATATTCTTCCTCATTGGAATTGGCCTGAAAGAGTAGGGCAGGTGACACCAGTGCATGTGTTCACATCCGGCGATGAAGCGGAATTGTTTTTGAATGGAACATCATTGGGAAGCAAGAAAAAGCAACAGTATGAATATCGTTTGCGGTGGGATGATGTTAAATATGTTCCCGGTGAATTGAAAGTGATCGCTTACAAAAATGGAAAGGTTTGGGCACAGGATATTGTGAAAACAACAAATGAAGCTTCACAATTATCGATCAGTGCTGATCGTAAGCTAATAA
The DNA here is from genome assembly GCA_017745135.1 of Flavisolibacter sp. Classification (GTDB taxonomy): domain Bacteria; phylum Bacteroidota; class Bacteroidia; order Chitinophagales; family Chitinophagaceae; genus Flavisolibacter. The sequence continues at coordinate 4,648 of JAGIAB010000053.1, read as the reverse complement.
AGGCTGATGGAACCGATCTTTCTTTTATTACTGTTAAAGTAATGGATAGAAATGGTTTAGTAGTACCAACTGCAAATAGCAAAGTAAGTTTTGAGATCGAAGGGCCGGGAGAAATTATTGCGACTGACAATGGGGATCCTGCAAATATGGTTTCCTTTGCTTCAAAGGAACGTGAAGCTTACTCAGGACTGGTGCTGGCTATTGTAAGGTCTCAAAGAGGAAAAGCAGGAACAATTAAGATAAGTGCTTCTTCTGGTAAGTTAAAAACGGGGACAATTCAAATCTTAGCGAAGTAATTTCAGCAATCAAGAAGTGCAATTCGAGAGATTTTATTAAAGTAAAGCGACAATAATTTATTAATTGAAATTGTGTAACAATAACTTTAAAAAAAGGGTATAGCAAGTTATAGAACAGCAACATTTAGAAATTCTCAGATGATTGTAGTTTTTGACATATAGAATACTTAAAAATGAAAACAAATATTAGGATTGTTATTTTATTTTTCTATTTCATTCCATTTAGCTTATTTGCGCAGCCACCTCTTGTTTACAGTAAAGAAAACACAGGAACACATTTTGCAATACCTCCTTTGCGAGACTTAGATCAACTACCTGTAATTGATCCTTTGCCCGATCCTTTTATGTGGTCAAATGGAAAAGGACGCTCAACTAAATTCAGTGACTGGGAAAAGCGCCGCAATGAAATAAAAGCAGAAATCGAACACTATGAAATTGGCAAAAAACCAAACAAGCCAGAGAACGTTACGGCCAGTTATTCCAAATCAGATAGTACGCTCAAAGTTGATGTTACGGTTAACGGGCAAACGCTTACGTTGACATCCAAAATTATTCTTCCATCCGGCAATGGTCCTTTTCCTGCGGTGATAGGAATGAATAGTCCTAATGGTAGTATTCCCGCTGATATTTTTTTTACCCGCAACATTGCAAGAATTAGGTATGCACATAACCAGGTTACAACTTACAATGGTCCCAAGAACACAGATCCTTATTACAAGCTTTATCCTGAATTGTGGGGTGTATCGGGGCAATACAGTGCATGGGCCTGGGGTGTGAGCCGTATTATTGATGGATTAGAGTTGGTGCAAGATGTTCTTCCTATAGATTTAAAACATCTTGCTGTTACCGGTTGTTCGTATGCAGGAAAGATGGCACTGTTTTCTGGTGCTTTTGATGAGCGCATCGCATTAACCATTGCGCAGGAATCAGGTGGAGGAGGCGCTACGGCATGGAGAGTTTCTGAAACAATTGGTGATGTTGAAAAACTGGGAGCAACCAGCCATCAATGGTTCATGGAAAGTATGTTTCAATTTTCAGGACTGAATGTTTCGCGGCTGCCACATGATCATCACGAATTAATGGCGATGGTAGCACCAAGAGCATTATTGGTTACAGGTAATACTGATTATATGTGGCTGGCCAATCCTTCCAATTATGTAGTATCAAGAGCAACGAAGGAAATTTATAAAACTCTTGGTATAAGCGACCGCTTTGGTTTTTACATTGATGGGAAACATGGTCATTGCGCCATTCCAACTAATCAGCGTCCTGCTATTGAAGCTTTCGTTGATAAGTTCATGTTAGGTAAAACCAATGTGAATACAGATACCGTTACGGTTCATCCTTATCCTGAAATAGACTATAAAAGCTGGTATAGCTGGTGGGGAAAAGGAAAACCTGCTTTTCCCAATGAGGGGAATATAGTCAAAATATGGTTGGAAGCAGAATGTGGTGCAATGGGTTCTGGCTGGAAAATAGTAACAGATGCTACTGCTTCCAATGAAAAGTATGTAGTGAATGATTCAAACAGTACCCGTGCTGTACCGAAAGACAGTGCTACAAACAGCGTTGTGATCTCATTTACAGTACCTCGTGCAGGCTCTTATAACGTCCTTGGAAAGGTCAATGGAGACAGAGCTCACGACAGTTATTATGTAAAGGTTGATAATGCGCCTTATGTAAATGCTAACAATGCTTTCGGTGGTGTAGGTTGGCAATGGGGGAGATTAACAAGCGCGAATTTGAGTGCTGGACAACATACATTGACTATTACTTACAGAGAAGGGGGAGCCAAACTTGATAAGATTCTTATTACAAATTCAAATGCGTCAACTGTTGTTAGTTCTGAATCCAGGGGTATGAATTGTGATGTTAATTAATCGGTGCTCAATATTCATTGCGCGATAAGACTATTGAATAATACAAAAATTATAGCCAACATACTTTTAGTGATGATACAACTATTGATTAAACACACAACCTTTTTGTTAACAAAAAGACTTTTCTGCTTTTTATTTCTTTTTTTTCTGATAAACAATGAAAGCATAGCAAAAGAGTCGCCTGCAAAAACCAAAAAATGGGTAGGCACGTGGGGAACTGCTCCTCAACTGGTGGAACCGAGCAACATGCCTCCTGCTCCTGGTTTAAGCAATAATACCCTGCGCCAGGTGGTTTGTGTTTCCATTGGTGGAAAAAAATTGCAGTTGAAATTCTCGAATAAATTCGGCAAGGCTCCCGTCACCATGAAAGCGGTACAAATTGCTGTTTCTACAGGCGGCAGTTCAATCAATGGATCAACAAGCAAGACATTAAAGTTTAAGGGCAGGCAGGAAGTGACCATGCAACCCGGTGAAGAAATCACATCACATGCAGTATCGTTTGATCTCAAACCAAGAATGGAAGTTGCCATCACCATTTCATTTGGTGAGGTATCTCCTACTCTTACAGGTCATCCCGGTTCCGTACAACATCTTACATTCTTCCTGGCCAAGAAAATTCTCCTAAAACCGATTTCTCAAATGCAGTTAAAACAGATCATTGGTACATCATTACCGGCATTGATGTGCAATCGAAATCTGGCGCTGCTGTTGCCATCATTGGTGACTCTATAACCGATGGAAGAGGTTCGGGCACCAATCAACAAAACCGGTGGCCGGACATTTTGGCAATGAGGTTCCTGGAGAATACTTCCACTAAATCAATTGGTGTTTTAAATATGGGTATTGGTGGCAATGCTGTGCTGAGAGGCGGACTCGGACCTACTGCACTCACCCGTTTTGATCGTGACATTTTGCAGCAGGAAGGTGTAAAATGGGTGATCATATACGAAGGCGTCAACGATCTTGGTTCTACCAGGGACAGTGCTGCTGCATTCAATGTGGCGAAAGGTTTGATCGCCGCTTATGATTCCATGATCACAAAAGCACATGCCCGTGGCCTTAAAGTATATGGTGCTACCATCACTCCTTTTAAAAAAGCGTCTTACTATACTCCTTATCGTGATGCAGCCCGTAATATGATCAATGAATGGATACGCAACAGCGGACATTTTGATGGTGTGATTGATTTTGATAAAGCCATCAGGGATCCAAATGATCCGGCAACCATTCTTGCTGAGGCACAGTCAGATTATCTTCACCCAAATGAATTGGGTTACCAGATGATGGGCAAGGCCGTGGACCTTTCGTTATTTCAATAGAAGTAGTTACGGGAAAGCATTTTTTTCCAAAGAATATGAATAACAGTTTTAGCATAGGAGGCAAGTTGAAATTTCAAGTATGCTTCTTTGGGAGAGAAAATGAATGCTTGTTTTAAAAATTTGCAGAACAGCTTCTCGCATAGCAACCAGTCATTAAGGCTCACTGTTTCCACAGATAACCATTGTTTATATCTAAAATGATAGAACCTTTTACTTAAACTGATTGTTTAAAGCCTCAAATATTTTTGCCGCGGAGAAAGAGGGATTCGAACCCCTTACACCATTCCTGGGCGTAAGGACAAAAACCTCCGGTCTGCCGTAGGTTTTGTTTTTTGTGGGAAGTGAAAGGGGAGATAGAAGTAGCCGGTAGTGAACTATTTTCAATAGGGTTGCTACATATTCTGCACGCCGTCTTTAAATTGTTTTGTACCCTTTGGTGCGCAGCCTTAGAAACCTGCTTTTTAATATCCAGCTTTAGATCCTTCCCAAAGTAACTCCACTTGACCGACCAGAATGGGAATTGGTGCCCGCGTTAACACCAGATAATTAGTATTTGTTTTTTACACGAAAGAAATGCATGATAACCACTGAACCTGCACAATTCTTTTTGATGAGTACAAAAATTCTACCGTAGCTAAAATGAAACTTCGACTCAACCTAATTAATGAAATCGAATTAAACGAATCGTATTAATTGAAACAGACCAACTTGATTTTACCTTTAATCCCAAACAAAGGAGAATGTTCAAAGTGCAGCCAATATTTATGACCATTTTTTTTGTGCTTGTTCTTTGTGATACGTGGGGGCAAACTACACCGCAATTATGGTACAATGAACCTCATCGTCCGCAAATTCACTTTTCTCCGAAAGAACATTGGATGAATGATCCTAATGGAATGGTTTATTATAAAGGTGTGTATCATTTATTCTACCAGTATTATCCCGGTGCCACCGTTTGGGGGCCGATGCATTGGGGCCATGCCACAAGCAAAGATTTAATTCACTGGCAGCACCAGCCAATCGCTTTGTATCCTGATAGCCTTGGTTATATTTTTTCAGGGAGTGCAGTTGTTGATTTAATGAATTGGAAAGCACGATGGAAAAATCTTTCAACTTGTCAGAAGACAGTTTAAATACGGCAGGTCCTGATAGC
>JAGIAB010000539.1 GCA_017745135.1 Flavisolibacter sp. | reverse complement strand
GATGCCTTTAAAAACATTGACGAAGGTGTTGGATGATTACGATAATGTTCCGGGAATAAAGGCATGGTTCACCAGTAACCACGATGAGAATAGCTGGAATGGCAGTGAATATGAAAAGTATGGTGATGCAGCAAAGGCACTTGCTGTGCATAGCTGCACATGGCCGGGCATTCCACTGGTGTACAGCGGACAGGAACTGCCGAATCAAAAGCGGTTAAAATTTTTTGATAAAGATGTTATTGAATGGAAAAAGAATTTGGAATTGCATGATTTCTATAAAACGCTTCTTCATCTTCATCACACCAATCCTGCATTAAATGCCAATAGTGATTTGTTCCCATTGCACACAAGCAACGATGCAAATGTGTTAGCCTATTTGAGAAAAAAGGATAAGCATGAAGTGATCGTGTTTTTGAATTTATCTGATCATGCACTGAGGTTTAATCTTTTGGATAGCTGGATAGGAGGAAGGTTCAAAGAAGCGTTTATGCAGTATGAAAATGATTTTTCGGAGAACAGGAATTTTGCCTTGAAGGCGTGGGAGTGGATGGTGTGGGTGAAATGATTTTTGACGTCGAATATGCCGAATAGAGTTACTGAACGTACAAGAGTGCGACGCAACAGACGATGACAGTAGTAATGCAGTCTGGTTCAAAATAAGCATCATTGTTTTCATACAGTTTCTTCCGGCCTGGGGTTTCAATTTTGGTTTTAGTTTTTTCGCCAACTACTATTGCACAAGACATGAACAACGAATAATTTTAATCAGATAACTTCGCTTCATGAAAGTTGATTTTAAAAAATATCAGGATGGATTAGTTCCGGCCGTAGTACAGGATTATGTTACACAAAAAGTACTGATGCTTGGATTTATGGATGAGGAAGCCCTGAAGAAAACAGAAGAAACAGGACTGGTTACGTTTTACAGCCGCTCTAAAAAGCGTTTGTGGACGAAAGGCGAGGAGAGTGGTCATCACTTACAGCTTCGCCAGATTTTAGTGGATTGCGACAAGGATACTTTGCTGATTAAAGCCGAACCGAAGGGCCCGGTTTGCCACACGGGAGCTGATACCTGCTGGAGTGAAAAGAATCATAAAGAAGACTTTTTGTATCACCTGGAGCATATCATTCAACTGCGCCGGAATGGCACGGAGGAAACGTCCTACGTAAAATCACTCTTCGGTAAGGGCATCAATAAAATTGCCCAAAAAGTTGGCGAGGAAGCCGTTGAATTAGTGATCGAAGCAAAGGACGTTAACAGGGAGTTATTTTTAAATGAGGCTGCCGATCTTTTGTTTCATTATATTGTACTATTGCAAGCGAAGGAGTGCTCTCTAACCGATGTAATACAGGTATTGCAACAACGACATCAATCAAGATAAACCATGAAAAGTTTTTTAACGCTTCTTGCATTTTTTCCCATCGTTTTATTTGCACAAAACCAGGCTGCTGGTTTTGAGATCAAGGGAAATATTTCGGGACTTGCCGATGGTAAAGTACAAATCGTAACCATGGCTGAAGACCATGCAGTGATTGCCAGCGATTCGGCAAAAAACGGGCAGTTTACTTTGAAAGGTTCGGTTACTGAACCTACCCTGTATTATATTGTTTTAAGTAATGAGCAACCGCAATACCTCTACCTGGAAAATAAACCCATTACCATTACCGGTTCACAAACCGATATCAAGAATATTAAAATTGAAGGGTCTCAATCACATACTGATTTTGTAGAGTTCAATAAAATCTTCAATCCGCTGATTGCCGAATTGAGTGGATTTGGTGCATTGATTCAACGTGAACAGGACGAAGAAAAGAGAGAAGAGCTTTTTAAGAAGTACGATTCCGTGGTAAAAAAGGTTGATGCAGAAGTGGGCAATTTTGTTGCTGCCAAAAAAACATCTTTTGTTTCTGCTTTTCTTCTTTCTATTTCTGCGCAGGTCGCTCCTGATCCATTGGTGATGGAGCAGCGTTTCAACATGTTGAGTGAAGAAATTCGTAATAGCGAAATAGGAAAAGGTCTTGCCAACAGTATTGCTTATTTTAAAGTAGGTGCTGTTGGAACGGACGCCCTGGAGTTTACACAAAATGATGTGCAAGGTAAGCCTGTTAAGCTATCTGCTTTTAAAGGCAAATATGTATTATTGGATTTCTGGGCAAGCTGGTGTAAGCCCTGCCGGCTCGAAAATCCAAATGTTGTGAAAGTGTATAACAAATTCAAGAATAAAAATTTTACCGTTCTCGGTGTATCACTTGACCAGTCAAAAGATGCCTGGGTAAAAGCAATTGATGCAGACAAGCTAGCGTGGAATCATGTCAGCGATCTTCAACAATGGAATAATGC
>JAGIAB010000538.1 GCA_017745135.1 Flavisolibacter sp. | reverse complement strand
GGCGTATATGAGCCCATTCATGGTTCTGCACACGATATTACAGGCAAAGGCGTAGCCAATCCTTTAGCTTCCATTCTTTCCGCGGCCTTGTTGCTGGATATTTCTTTTGGAATGAAATCCGAATCGGAACTAATCATTAACGCAGTAGATAAAGTATTGAAAGAAGGTTTCAGAACAAGAGATATTGCCGATTCCAAAACAGCGCAGGAAAAGATACTTGGTACAGAAGCAATGGGAGAGCAGGTGCTGAAATATATTTAAGAGAATAATAAGCCTTTCAATAGCATTTCTGCAAATTCCTGGTGTAAACATTTTGCCGGGTGTTGAATAATTATGTAGTGAGCCAATTGCTACTATCAACGTTCGTTGTGTCACTCACTTGTGCGTTTAGTAATCCTATTGAGCATTGTGAAATTGTCATTATTTATTTCAAACTCACTGGAGTGATTGTCGAAATTGGTAATTGAAACCAGATTTCCGAAATTTAACGACAATCGTCGTAAATATTTGGACAGTTGTCATAATTTTGGTTAAATTAGTAAAATGAGAGGACAAATAAATAAAAGAGCAACAAGTAAATCTGACGTGAAGAAGGCGAGAACAATTAGCCGTTCGAAGTCTGTTGGCAGAATACCTGTTCAAAAAAGGACGATAATAAAGGGTCGAAATAATGTAACTCAATTAACCAATAAGGCTTTGGAGGGAAAACCTAAACCAGATTTTATTTTTTCATACAAATCTTCAGATGACAAGAATGTTCTTGCCATAATAGATGCGGTTCGAACAGGAATATCTTTCAATGAATTTGAGAAGATAGCCAATGGAACTCCTTTTTCATTAGTGGAATGGGCAAATTTTCTTCAGCTTTCTGAAAGAACACTTCAACGAACTCAAAAAGAAAAAAAATCCTTCCAACCAATACACTCAGAAAGAATTGTTGAATTAGTTATGTTATACGACTATGGAGTCGAAGTGTTTGGAGATAAAGACAATTTCAATGTATGGTTAAATTCCACATCAATTGCGTTAGGAGGTAGAACACCTAAAGAACTGCTTGATACTAAATTTGGGATTGGTATGGTAAAGGATGAATTAGGAAGAATAGAACATGGTGTTTTAGCATGATAGTTTACAGATTAAGTAAAGAAAAATTCTATTCAGATCTATCTGGCAAAGGTGCTGAATTATATGGAGGGAGATGGAATAGTAAGGGAGTAGCAATGCTCTATACAAGTCAATCTCGTGCTTTGGCATTTGCAGAAGTTGCAATACACATCCCGGTCGGTATCGTGCCCAAGGATTATTTTCTGGTTTCCATTAATATCCCAGATACCACAAGTATTCTTAAATTGACCGATGCGGAGATGCCGGCTGATTGGCGTTCCAACCCTCATTCAAGTAGCACTCAGAATATAGGTGACCAATTTATTGCTGGATCGAAGTTTCTTGTTTTGCAAGTACCTTCTGCAGTTGTACCAGGAGATTTTAATTTTTTGATCAATCCGAATCACCCTCAAAGCAAAGAAGTTGTAATAAGTAATGTAGAGCCCTTCGAGTTTGATAGCCGATTTGTCGCAAAAGGAAAATGATACAAGCCCGTTAATATTAGCTGCTATAGGGGCTAAGAAACATAGGCTGAACATATGCACTTTATTGAACGTTATTAGTGTTTGTAGGTTGGCAGAGCGCAGATATGTACTGCTGACAACAAACTGGGGAGCGTTACCAGCGACGATTTAAGCTCCGTTTGTTGTTGTGTCATAGAAAACTGATTAATAAAATATCTCTACTCTTGACATTTTTTGTCTTACTGAACCAATTTCCTCAATGATGATAAGAATTACCAAACGTACAAGAGTGCGACGCAAGAGAAGTTCTAAAGTAGCAATGCAGTTTGGTTCATAAAAATTATTCACTAAATCACAGCCATCATCTAATCATTCTTATTCTTCCAGTTCACCAAATTCACGTTAGTTTACTAACTTGATGCATCTTATGCACTGGACGCAAGTAATAAATCCTTTCGGCAATATTCTGCTTTCTTCATTGGTGGCAGTGATTCCTATCGCCTTTATTTTTTGGGCTTTGATTGTAAAAAAAATGAAGGGCTACGTTGCAAGTTTATTGGTATTGGCCATTTCGCTTTTCATTGCCATCCTTTGTTACCGCATGCCTGTTTCACTTGCCGTTCTCTCTACACTTCATGGAGGATTGTATGGCCTGTTTCCCATTTGCTGGATTGTGATCATGGCTGTTTTTCTTTTCGACATTACGGTGAAAAGCGGGCAGCTGGAAGTGATCAAACATTTTATGGCTTCTATTACTTCCGACCGCAGGCTGCAGGCTTTATTAAT
>JAGIAB010000537.1 GCA_017745135.1 Flavisolibacter sp. | reverse complement strand
ATGATGGCTCAAAGTAAGCCGCCATTTTTTTCTACCGCAACAACGGATAGTTTAGGACGGTTTCGTTTTTTAATCGACGATGCGTACGGCGATCAGGTAGGTGTTGTTATTCAAAGCGCCAATAAAGCAAATAAAAAAATCCAATATATAGTAACACTGGATAAAAAAGAACCTCCACCGGTGGTATTCAACCATGCCCGGTCAATTCAAAAGCCAGATAGTATTGTGCAGGCCTACATCAAAGAAAGTATTGAACACAGGAAAGCAGAAGAGGCTTACAGGGTAGCTACGGAGGGACGCACCTTGCAGGAGGTTATTATTAAGACCCGGGCTCTATCTCCTGAACAAAAGCTGGTTACTGAAAAATATGGTGAACCGGCTATAATAATAAGTGGTAAAGAAATACAGGCCAGGGAAAAAAAATGGTCGTTTGGACTCTATAGTGTATTGCTCTTCGAATACCCTCAACAAGTAAGAGTTACGAGAGACACAGCTGGCGTATTGTATGCAAGCGTTATAAATCCTCCTGAACCTACCCTTGTTGTTATTGACGGAATTCCGGTTAGAGATTACGAATATCCTTTTATACCCAGCATTCCACCCAGGGAGGTCAAAAGCTTTGAGATCATTCCGTATGCAAAAAATTTTTCCTCTCTATACTGCGAAGTTCGACCTCAGAGATGTATAAGAAATTTTCTTAATGAACCACCTCCGCAAGGCAATGTCATAGCCATATATACCCATGGGGGGAAAGGAATAGCAGGTGTAAAACCTGCTATAGGAATTTCGCAAATGGTTGCACCGGCATTTTCACCACCGCGTGAATTTTATGCTCCCCGCTACGAGCAACTGAAGCCGGACGACTGGAAAAAACCGGACTTACGTCAACTGGTACATTGGGATCCAAAAATTAAAACAGATTCAACGGGCAGGTCAGCCGTTTCTTTTTATAATTCGGATAATACAGGCACTATCAAAGTAGTAGTGGAAGCTATTTCAGAAAGCGGAGAAATTGGGTATAGTGAATTGCATTACGATGTAAGAAAAAGAAATTTGGAAGGTGCTTTGCCGTAAGAAGTGTTGGTGTGAACGGCATCTGAGTTCTTATGCAGTAAATTTTATCGATAATTCACGGTTTTCACGCCCTTGGTCTTGAGGCAAAACCTTGCGCACAGCCGACCAACAACACAAATGCGAAATGAACCTTCCCTTACTTCAATCATTCACTCTATTCGATTGTTGGTGCGGCCAAAACACAAAAGCAGGAGAAACACCAACAATGGCGTAAAAAACTCTCTCCAACCTATCCCGATAGCTATCGGGACCCCTTTACTGTGTCAGCCGGCTTACCGCCACCGCAATCTTCGAATCTGCCGTTCCATAATACAAAAACCATTTGCCTTTGAAGTAAATCAGACCTTCCAAAAAGCAAACATTATTTACCTGGCCGGTCATTTCATAAGGTTTATCGGGATGAAAAAAGTTTTCGTCACACCGATTAATTACTTTGGACGGATCATGTTTGTCTAAAAGAATTTGCCCGGCAGCGTACTCGCCCTCACGTAAATTTTTATCTCCATAAGCGGGACTGTTTTTACTGTTGTAAATAAAAAGGATTCCATCTTTAGTGATCATGGCAGGAGGGCCGGGTTCAACCAACTCGCTATCGAATTTTCTTTTGCGTGGAGTAAACAAAATTTTAAAGGCTTCGTAATTGCGTAAGGAATCAAATTGCTTTTTAGAGGGATCGGTTTCTTTTATGGGAGTCCAGTCAATTAAGTTATCAGAAGTTGCCATGTAAATATTTGATTCGCCCCAATACATCCAATAGGTTCCATTGATTTTGGTTGCAATCATTTTATCACCTTTTCGTGTGCAGATGATGGAGCCCGATTTGGACCAGTAATCAACGTATTTACCACCTTCTGCGTTTTTGAAAACAGAACCGTGTTTCTTCCAATGTACTAAATCCTTTGAAGTGGCAATGAACAACCGGGCCGTAGTGCCATCATAAGCCGTGTAGGTCATGTAATACGTGCCCTTGTCATCTTCCACAATTCTCGGGTCTTCGCAGCCACCTTCCCATTCGTATTTTTTAAATGCATCATTGTCCGGAAACAAAACCGGTGTTTTCATTCGTGTAAAATGCAAACCATCCGAACTAAATGCCAATCCAATTCGTGAAGTGCCTGCCGGCTTTCCAATATCATCCTGCGCCCGGTACAACAAATACACTTTGCCGTTTCGAACCACTGCAGCCGGATTAAAGACAGCTTTCTCTTCCCATGCTACACTGGTTTTTCTGATTGGATCATTAAACATAGCATTTGAAGAAATGATACAAGGATTTACAG
>JAGIAB010000536.1 GCA_017745135.1 Flavisolibacter sp. | reverse complement strand
TGCCCAACCGTTGCAGAAACAACAGCAGAAAAGTATCAAGCACGGTAATTGAAACTGCCCACAACAAAGGCATGCCTGTCAATAATTGAATTCCGATGGCCATGCCCAATACCTCGGCAAGGTCGGTTGCAGCAATGGCTATTTCGGCAAGTACATACAAACTGTAGTTGATATACTTTGGATAGGTTTCTCTGTTGGCTTGCGCAAGGTCCCTGCCGCGAACAATTCCCAATCGTGCCGATAAACTTTGAAGCAACAAAGCCATAAGGTTACTCATCAACAATACCCAAATAAGTTTATAGCCAAACTGGCTGCCGCCGGCAAGATCGGTGGCCCAGTTGCCGGGATCCATATAGCCAACGCTTACTAAATAAGCAGGGCCAAAAAAAGAGAGGATCCGTTTCCACACTGGTTTGTGCGTTGCAGTAGTGTCAACGGTTTGGTGTACTTCGCTTAACGAGTTGTAATTATGCGCCCGGTTCATACGTTACAAAAATGTTTTTTGCCAGTTGTTCACTGATGGTTAGGGTAGTGGTCTTGATTTTTAATTCAACGGAATGATCGAAATCAAAATGTTTTTTTACTTCCAGCCTGGTTCCGATGGTAATGTTTTTATGCTCCAGCAATTCCAGCATTTCGGTTGATTGATTAGTTACCTGCAGTACTTCTGCCATTTGATTAAAAGGAAGATCGAATAAAGAAATTTTGTTCACATTTTTGATCTTTCCCTTGTGGTCCGGTATGGGATCTCCATGCGGATCGAATTGAGGGAAACCTAAATATTGGTCAAGCCGGTCAATTAATTGTTTGCTGCTTACATGCTCCAGTTCTTCGGCCAGTGCATGTACTTCGTTCCAGTCGAATTTTAGTTTTTCAGAAAGGAAATACTCCCATAGCCGGTGCCTGCGAACAATAAACAAAGCGATCTTTTTTCCTTCCGCACTCAATGAAAAGCCATAGTAAGGTTTGTAGTTCAATAATTTTTTGGCGCTGAGTTTTTTCATCATGTCGGTTACAGACGCCGGTTTGGTTTGCAGCTTTTCGGCCAGTGCATTGGTCGTCACCGTTCCGTCTTTCTCCTGCAGGTGAAAGATGGCTTTCAGGTAATTCTCTTCGCTTATTGTAAAGTTCAATCGATCTAATTTAAAATTTAGACAAACCTAAAAAATAATTCCAAAATAGCCAATAGGTTTCCGGCTGCGCAGTTTTTCTTTACTTTGTACAAATCGCCCTGACATGTTAAGAATTGGAATTGTTTTGATTGGTTTGGTTTTATGGTCGTGTAACAGCAGGAAGTCGGAGGAAACCGGGTTTTCGTACGAGAAGTTTTCAGAGCTCTTTCCTTCCGAACAGCTCTCTTACCAGCTCACGGATGCAGATCTTCTTAGTAACAAAGACACTACTTCTATTCGTTCTGCAGAGTTTGAAGCGTTCATTTCTGACAGCGTCAAAAAAAAATTATTTGGTAAAACCACTAATGTTAAATACATCGCACTGGCAAGAGTGAAGGCGCCGAAGAACACCAGTTACTACATTATTAAAGCCATCAATGGCAATAAAAGAGTAGCCTTATTGGTGCCATTCACCAATAACCAGTTTGATGCTGCTTTCCCTTTCTTGATCCCGGACAACGATGCTACTACCAAACAAACCAGTACGATTGATAAGTCCAATGCTATTATAAAAGGGGTTTCTCAACAAAAGCCTGGCGGCAAAGTGGCGGAAGGAAGAGAAGTTTATCAATATGTCCCCGAAGCCAAACAATTTACATTATTACTTACCAATCCGTTGAACAATACTGCAGAAGTGATCAATCCTATCGATACACTTTCCAGGAAACATAAATATTCAGGCGATTACCTTAAGGATAAAGAGAATTTTATTTCTATCCGCGATGGCAGAAGTTCTAATGAACTGCTTCTTTTCATTCATATTGAAAAAGGCGATTGCACGGGTGAAATCAAAGCAACGCTATTGCTGGCTTCTTCAACTACGGGAGTGTACAGGCAAAGCGGTGATCCCTGTGAATTGAGTTTTCAATTTAAGGGTAATTCAGTAGTGGTGAAAGAAGGTGGAGGCTGTGGATCACGCCGTGGATTGGATTGTTCCTTTAATGGAACCTATACAAAGAAAAAAGAAGCGAAAACTAAAACAACGAAAAAGAGGGCTTCGTCTAAATAATCCGTTATAACATCGTGTCAGTACTACACAAACCCTTAAATTCCTTTAATTTGCAAGATTATAAATTTGAAGTCGATGAATTTTAAATCCTTTAAACTGCCTTATCCTGTTTATGAGCTAAATTTTTCGGAGAACACCATCAATTTCTTCGTTCAATGTCATTAGGTAAACGTGGG
>JAGIAB010000535.1 GCA_017745135.1 Flavisolibacter sp. | reverse complement strand
TTGCCATATTCAATCAACAAAGAAATGAAAAAGAAGTTTGGTATTTCCAATAAAAGGATTGGTATAATGAAAATTGCAAAAGCAACAGGGCCGGTTTATCTTCAGCTAAATTTTTTAAACCATGAGTTCAGTACTTACTGTTAATGGGATTACCAAGTTTTACGGGCGAATTCGTGCCTTGAACGGTGTTTCCTTTGAAGTGCCGCAAGGAAGTGTGTTTGGTATTCTAGGACCGAACGGAAGCGGCAAAACTACTTTGCTAAGTATCATCCTTGATGTACTGAAAGCCAACAACGGAAATTTTTTATGGTTTGGTCATCCCGGTTCGCCGGAACAAAGAAAGAAGATTGGTTCACTGCTGGAAACACCAAACTTCTATCATTACTTATCGGCAGTTGATAATTTAAAAATAACCCAAAGTATTAGTGGCAGAGGGAATGAACAGGATATAAATGAAGTGCTCCAGAAAGTAAATTTATACGAACGCCGCAAGAGCCGTTTTAAAACATACAGCCTTGGCATGAAACAAAGATTGGCAATTGCTGCAGCCTTGCTCGGAGATCCAAAAGTGTTAGTGCTTGATGAACCAACAAACGGCCTGGACCCTATAGGTATTGCTGAAATACGCGAACTCATTGTTGAATTGAAGAACTCCGGACATACCATTATTATGGCAAGCCATTTATTGGATGAAGTGGAGAAGGTTTGTACACACGTTGCTATTTTGAAAACAGGTGATGTAATAACAACTGGTGATGTGAACGAAGTGTTGCAGGATGAAGATGTAGTGGAGGTAAGCGCAACAGATTTAAATGCTTTAGCAAATGCGCTTCAGCAATTCAGTAATTGTGTTAGCATTAACAATGTTTCAAACACAGTGAGCTTTACACTTCCGAAAGGAACGGCAAAATTGGATGAGATCAATAGCTTTTGTTTCAATAAAGGAATTGTATTAAACCATCTTTTACTAAAGAAAAAACGTTTAGAAGCCCGCTTCTTCGAACTAACCAACAACTAATTATTATGGGCAATCTTTTAAAAACAGAATGGCTTAAATTAAAAAAGTACTGGGCCTTTTGGTGGATGACAGGCATTATAGCGTTTATCTATCCTGGTATGAATTATTTTATGTATTCACAGGTTTACAAGGACCAGCTGAAGAATCCAACAATTGGCCCTTTACTTCGAATGATACCAAATCCTTTCACCTTTCCGGAAGTCTGGCATACAGTAGCATATATTTCGTCGTGGTTTGTTTTTATTCCTTCGATAGTGGTGATTATGTTCATTACAAATGAATATACTTATAAAACCCATAGACAAAATATCATTGATGGGTGGAGTCGCACGCAATTTTTGGTGAGTAAAATGGTAGATGTGTTACTGATTTCTTTTTTGGCGACAATTTTACTCTTCATTGTTACGCTGGTTATAGGTTATGTCAATATCAATGAGAAAACAGGAAATATTTGGGCAGAAACAAAATATATCGGACTTTTCTTTTTGCAGACTTTCTCACAATTGTCGTTAGCGTTTCTTATTGCTTTTCTTGTTCGCAAAGCCTTTATTGCTCTGGGCATCTTTTTATTTTATTTCTTTGCTGAAGCCATATTTGTTGAATTTGCCAGACATAAACTGAATGACATTGGGAGGTATATGCCCATGGACATCTCAGACCGGTTAGTTCCGCTGCCCCGTTTTTTTGTAAGAAGCGAAGTCCAATGGAACGAACTTATGAGTCAGATAAACAGTCACTTGTTTTATACTGCCCTTCTTATTGCATTGACTTGGGGTATATGTTTCTGGATCAATGCTAAAAGAGATTTATAGCATTTAATAAAATGATTTCAACAACCATGGTTTAAAGATTTCATCGTAACCTTGCCGTCTCAAAAATGCAGCATGGATTGGGTTAAGGTCGTGGGATATTTGGCGGCAACGGCAACTACTATTGCTTTTTTACCGCAGGCGTTTCATACTATAAAAACAAAGGACACGAAAGGTATTTCTCTGGGAATGTATTTGGTGTTTACGTTTGGTGTGGTGATGTGGTTATTGTATGGGATATTTACGAATGACGTTCCCATCATTTCAGCCAACGCCATAACACTGATTCTTACAATTATTATTTTGGTGTATAAGCTGAAGTATAAATAGAACAACCATAGTGTTTATAGATTTTAGAACAGATGAAAAACTCACATCGAATCTGTTTTCTTAAAATGCATTAATAACTATGTAGCCAGCTAACGGCTACTATCAACGCCTGTTGTGTCACTCACTGCATCGTTCAGAACTCTGTTAAGCTATTAGTATTGAGGCGCTGAACCGTGAACTATGAACTGAATTCAAAATGAGCAATTGTT
>JAGIAB010000534.1 GCA_017745135.1 Flavisolibacter sp. | reverse complement strand
CCCAACATCAAACCCTTTCCAGAAAAAGAGCAGTAACCTGCAATAGTTTATAGTGGCAAAAGCCCACCTGCAAATCTGAAACAAGTCATGGCCTATAACGGTTATCAGGTTTCTGAAGTCAAGGTATCCAGAGATATTCTGCTTCAATTCTGTTCTGTCGGTGAATAAAGTTATAACGTTTAGCTATTGATCATCAGCCTTGGTTTTAGAAACCTGTTGTTAACGGCGTTTGTCTTGACTGGTACGTTGTTGCTTTTTTGCCAAAGTGAATCTGCAGTCCAAGCCCGCTGCTTAAGGTAGAGGATTTGTTTGCATCCAGTCCCGGACCCCAATTATCTGATGTGGTATGTCGATACCCAATGGTAAATTCCAGCGCAATTTGCTCGGTAAGAAAAATGGAGGGCCCTGCCAAAATCTGAAAGCCTTTCGATTTATCCGTGAAAGCAGGACTGGAAAAGCTGTTCCATTTTGTTTTGCTGCGCAAATATCCTGCATCCAGAAAAGCATTGATTTGAGAAGCAACCGGAAGGAAATAATACCGTACAAATGGCGAGAGGGCCATTGTTGTTTGCTTTGTTTCTACATTGGAAGAAGTTGATTTATATGAGCTAAAGTCGACCCTTACGCCACCAGCCAATTTATTAAGGACAAGAACACCAACTGCAGGAGACACAAAAATGTTTGTTCCATTGTAGCTTCCACTTGGGTAATAACTTTCCTTTACTGATTCAAAATGAAGGCTGCCTCCTAAGAGAAGTTGCCCTTTGGATAGTTGCGTAAATGCTTTACTGCTCATTACAAGGGCGAAAACGACAAGTGTAGAAGTTTTCATTAGCTGGTTTTGATGATAGCACACCAAGATAGCCGTTCAAGTCTTAAGAAGTCGTCAATGTTGGAGAATATAGAAATGACTTTGGAAAATTAGGGCATACGTTCGCCGCTAACGGTTAACAGCTTGCTGCAGGAGAGAAGACCCTGGATGGACAGTCAAGCCTAAGGAACTGTAAGAGTTTGGCAATACGGCTTGTGCGGACACAAGCCTTGGCTACAAATCGGTGCCAACGAACAGGGCTTTGTGCAGGTTGGGTATTTTTATTCCGTCTGCTCAGAACCGATGCTTAATTTATAAATTATTGTTCATTGTTTATTCTGTTACCGAATGGTGTTCACCAGCCGAAAATGAAGTCGATACTTGCACTTAGCTGATGATTTAACGTAGTGCCTCACTTGCACAAAGCCCTGGGTTGGCGGTAGCTTTATTTTATTGAGGCTTTTAATTTCAAGGCGGTTTCATTCTTCGGATTTATGTCTAATGCTTTATTTACATAAAGTTTCGCATGTTTTTTATTTTTCAATTCCCAATAACCAGTTGCAATTTTGACATAAACTTCATCTCTTGGCTTAATAAAGTGAACTGAAACTGTGTGTTTTTCATTTTCCATTGACAGTAATATTTCAATGCCTTTTTTAATGTCAATGTGTTTGTCAATGTAGTAATATCCAATATAATAAAGTAAAGTCTCGTCCTTCAATTTTGTTTTTTCATAACCATCTAGCAAAACTCTTAAAGCCTCATCTGGTTTGCCCGCTAAATCATAAGTTTTAAAGAGCTGAATATAAACAGATACCTCATCCATCAAAGTTTTACCCGTATTTTGTTTCTTTAGTATTTGCATTTGGTAGGCTTTTATTGCACTTTGATAAAACCCTTTAGTTCTTAAAACATATCCGATGTTAAATAAGTCTATGTCCATTGACTCTTTTAGAAAATATACACTATCAATAAATCTGTTTATGTCCGCAACAGATAAATCTTTCATGTCAGAGTAATCGAGGATTCTATTAATAAATGCATGAAAGTTAATGTTGCCAAATTTTTCTTTTTTTTCTTTTAGAGCAGAGTTGTAATATGAAAATAAAGTTTCACCCGGCAATTTTCGTCTCACTGTATTATAATCTTCAAAAGTGAATAATAGCGCATCCGGCAAAGCGTATAAAATGCTGTAACCATGAACGGCATTAGCAAAATATTCTTTTTTAATTCTGATATAAGGACTGGTCTTTAATGAATCGAATAATTGGTTTGCGAATTTCATTCTCTCGTCTATATCATTGGCTATTGCTATAAAATAAGAAATTGAATCTTTTATGTTTGCCGTATAGGATGAAAAGTCAGGCGTATACTTGATTGGATATTCAGTTGAAAAAATTAGATATGAATTGAAGAGAGATGGATTGTTGCGCAAAGTATAGTTCACATAATCTGCTCCCTGTGAAAGACCTGCAGCTATTCGAAAGCTTGCTGTACTATATTCTTTGGAAATGTAATTAAGAAGCTCCTTTTTGATAAAGTTGTAATAGTTCTCTCCTTTAC
>JAGIAB010000533.1 GCA_017745135.1 Flavisolibacter sp. | reverse complement strand
CCTTCAACCTTTCTATGAGCATCAACAAAAAGATCTACGACATCATAGGCATTGGCATAGGCCCATTTAATTTAGGGCTGGCCGCCATGTTGGAGAACCTACCTCAATTAAGTTCTATTTTCTTCGACCAGTCGCCCGGTTTCAATTGGCATCCTGGCATGCTATTGCCAAACGCACGGTTACAGGTTCCGTTTTACGCCGACCTTACCACGATAGTAGATCCCTGCAGCAAATTCACTTTTTTAAACTACCTCAAGCAAAAGCAAAGATTATTTCGCTTTGCTATTCATGAAAACAACTTCATTACCAGGAGGGAATACAATGATTATTGCAAATGGGCTGCTGAACAGTTAGACAATCTTCGCTTTCAGCATACAGTAGTTGATGTACACTATGATTGTAAGGACGACATATACACGGTAATGGTGCATAATCTGGTTTCGGATAGCCTGTTGTTTTACCATGCAAAGCATCTTGTAATTGGAATTGGAACGCAGCCTAACCTTCCAAAATCTGTTCAGGGTATTAACCACCCTTGCATTTTTCATTCATCTGAGTATCTTTTCCACAAGAATGATGTACTGGGAAAAGCAAAAATTGCAATTATCGGTAGCGGGCAAAGCGCTGCTGAAATATTCTTTGATCTTTTGAGTTATAGCGATCAATTCTATGACCTCTCCTGGTTTACAAGAAGCTCTCGTTTTTATCCTATGGAGTACAGCAAGCTTTCTCTTGAAATGACCTCTGTAGATTACATTGACCATTTTTACGGTCTGTCATCACACAAAAAGAAAGAAGTGAACAGGTCCCAGGTTCAGCTCTATAAAGGCATAAACTTTTCATTGATAAATGAAATTTATGACACCCTATATTTAAAAGCACTCTATGACAACACTTCATCGGTCCACTTATGCACAAACACAGATTTAAAGTCGGTAACAATCTTAAATGACGAAGTCACTGCACAATTTTATCACCGCGAAATTGAAAAGGAATTTACTCATACAACCGAAGCATTGATTCTTGCAACAGGTTATCAGTTCTGCTTGCCCTCCTTTTTAGATGCCATTAAAGATAGCCTGCAGTTTTCCGACGACGGATTGTATGAAGTAAATCGAAACTATTCAATAGACGCTGCAGGCAAGCGTGTTTTTGTCCAAAATGCAGAATTGCACACACACGGATTTAATGCCCCCGACCTGGGGATGGGGCCTTATCGCAACGCTGTTATTCTAAACGCCATCCTCGGATACGAACATTTTCTTCTCGAAAAGAAGATCGCCTTTCAAACCTTTGGATTAACTGATGTCAAAGAACTGAATTCATAAGCACATTATAGCTTAAAGTATCATTGGAGGTAGCTTTTCCGGTAGTGCCCGTTCATCACGGCACCTTTAGCTTACCTTCCACATACTTCATATACTCTTCCAGCGCCATAATGCTTGCTACCAAATGATCATGGCTGCTGCTGGCCCGGCTGTCCATATCATACACTCTCCCTTCTAAAAAAATGTCTGCTACATTCTGTGTCCTGGTGAAATAGAGGCTGTCATCACAGGTACACCCGCTTTTATAATAATCATAAAAACTTTCATGTTCTTCTTTCAATTTGTCAAGGCGCTGCGCCTCTCTTTGCCAGAACTTCTTGCATCCCTCTGTTCCCTGCTCGGGCTCAAATAATTCTGCATGATACAGCAGGTTATAATACTCAATTCTCGAAGTAAACAGCGGCTTTACCATTTTAAAGAATTCTATTTCCTCCTTGCAATTATTAAACTCGTAATGAACAATTCTTTCTCTTACCTGCCTCCAGTATTTTACACAGATCTGGAAGCAGCATTCAATTTCTTCCACCCAAATAAGTTGCTTGCGCTTACAATGCTGCAAATCTTCCAGCATGGATTCATATAGTTGTTGAATCAGTTGTTTCATTTTGTAGAATATTGAATTATTCCTGGCATCAAGCCCTCAATATCCTTGTGCACTATTTTTCTAGATCCCCAATTCTCCCAAACCAGAACCCTTTTCCAAAGTCTCCCCCCTTGCGGGGGGAGATTTAGAGGGGGCCGCGTAAGTAGAAACAAACGCTGGTGGCTTGCCTTGGTTAGCCGAACCATTACAAAATGGCAAGCAATCGTTATACTTTCACAAACCTCAGTCACCGTGGTTCATCGCATCATAAAAACTCCATTAACATTCAGTTCCACTTTCATAAAAGTGAAATCATTCAATCCATCGCTCTCAAACTCCCCTTTAGGGGATGGGGGCATCACTGCTCGTGCCCGGCTGCAGCAAGAATCCAATACACAGTCCCGGGCCGATACAGCAATCGTAGAAACAAGACAATTCTCACGAACCCATATTGTTTACTTCATCCACTTATAAAAA
>JAGIAB010000532.1 GCA_017745135.1 Flavisolibacter sp. | reverse complement strand
TTTCTGCGGAACGGTTCCTATCCACCGTTCATTTGAAATGGAACACGGCACAAGAAATCAACATCGATCATTTTGATATTGAAGTGGCCAAGGGAAATACTTCTTTTGATAATGATCAGTTCGAAAAGATCGGTGGCACAAAAAGCAAAGGCAAAGCTCCCTTTTTGCAATCCTACAATTTCTCTGATGTTACATCTAAAAAAACAGGCGTTCTTTATTACCGTTTGAAAATTGTAGATGTCTTTGGAAACTATAGTTATTCCAATGCTGTCCCAATTGTGTTTAATGAAGAACTGAAATGGCAAGTGTTTCCAAATCCTTCAAACGGTAAATACAATTTGTTATATCAATCCGTTCCCGGGGATAATATTCGACTAAAGCTATTTAATTCTGTGGGAGCCTTAGTGAAAGAAATGCGCTTTACCGCAAACGGTTTTGTACAATATCAACAGATCGATATATCTAAAGACGTTTTTGCAAATGGTATATATGTATTGCATATAACAACGCAGCAAAAAACATATATTTTACGATTAGTGAAACAATAAGACGGATTTAGCGTTTGAATTTTTTACTTTCAGATTTAAAGTGACTACAATGTCTGTGGCCTGGTAAGTGAATGCTAAAAAAAATGTGGCCGTAACAGAAGTTCTAAAATAATTCACAGTCTGTTCAAAGCTTCCTTTACAGAATCTTTTTTCTGTTTAGATACAGGAATCTTTACGCCGTTTTGCAGAAGCAATCCACCACCGTCCTCCTTTAAAAAGCTTTTTACAAAAGCCGGGTTAACCAGGTGTGTTTGATGACAACGGATAAAATTATGTGGAGCTAGAAGTTCATCGTATTCCTTTAGTGGTTTTGATACCAGGATTTTGTCGCTATTTGCTAAAAAGAACCAGGTGTAGGTATTCTGAGCTTCGCAACGGACAATATCAACTACCGGCACATACCTGACTTCCCCTTGCTGAGGTAGCGCAATCTTAGCAGGTTTTCCAGTTTGCCTTAAATAATCCACTAAAAAATCGAGCTGCCTGTTGCTTTGTTTTACGGCCAATTTTTCCTTCACCTTATCAATGGCTGAAAGCAATTCAGTTGTATCAATGGGTTTCAGGATATAATCCAGTGCAGCAAATTTTACAGCCTGAATTCCATATTTATCGTAAGCAGTAACAAAGATTACTTCAAAGTTTCTATCGGTAATGTTCTTCAAAAGATCAAAACCGGTGGAGGCCCCCATTTGAATATCAAGGAAAACTACATGAGGCTTTTGCGTTTCTATAAGTATAATGGCCTCAGCAATCGTTTGCGATGATCCAGTAACTACTACATCCGGACAATGCTTACTAATGAGAATTTCAAGATTTTCAATATTGTGCTTTTCATCGTCAACAAGAATTGCTTTTATCATAGCCAGTTTTTTAGAGTAAAGATCACCTTGGTGCCATTGGCGTGGGAGTCAATTGTTAGTTGGACCGCATTGTTTTTGTAAATCGTGTTTAACAAAGCTATCCGGCTTTTGGACAATGACAAACCTGCACCAGCGTATTCTTTTGTTGCATCATATCCTTTTCCATTATCGATAATAGACACCTGCATATCGTTATTTGCTTTATGAAAGTTAATGGCAATATGCCCGGCTTCCTTTAATGCTGAAATTCCATGCTTAACGGCGTTTTCTATAAAGGGTTGCAGCAGCATAGCCGGAATTTCTATATTGTGTTTATCCAGTTCCTTGTCTACGCTAATAACATATTGAAATCCGAAACGAAGTTGCTCCATTTCTAAGTAATCGGTTAGCCATTTTATCTCTTCATCCACCGTGATTAGTTCTTTTGCTGAATTGTCTAAAACGCTGCGGGTTATTCTTGAAAAAGAAGCCAGGTACTTATGCGCTTTGGCAATTTCATTTTTGTTCATCAGGTTTTGAATGCCTGCTAATGCGTTGAATATAAAATGTGGGTTCAATTGCGAGCGAACCGCTTCTAATTTAAGTCTAGCCTCCCTGGTAAGCTGTTGCTGTTGTTGCATTCTTCGTTTTTGTTTGCGTTTATACCAGATAAAAAACAATAAAGCAGTGATCAAAAACAATATGGAATAAAAGATCACATAAGAAATATCAATGGCCCTGGATGGATGAACTTCAAATTTTATGGAAGCTGTTTTACCGGCATAAAACTCTTTGTTAGCCGAAGATTTAAGAAAGGCCGGAACAATCAATAGCTCATAGTTGCCCGCCCCTCTCATCAATTCCAAAGGAATAGAAGCCATGTAAGTGTTCCTGTACGGTGCTTTGTTTAGATCTATGAGATTATTGGCCTTAATGATTTTATTGTTTAACTCGCCCCATATAAAATATACCGGCAATGTATCTGTATATCCCTGGCGTTTCCGTATTAAAAATACACTATACACATA
>JAGIAB010000531.1 GCA_017745135.1 Flavisolibacter sp. | reverse complement strand
TGCGTGGGTCAAGTACCCAAGGAGATTTTTGGATCGAATTTTTTGGAGATCCGATAGCAAAAGGAAATTTTGTTTATGACCTTTCCACGCATCTCATAACGTCCCACGGCGTTCTTCTTACATTCAATTGAAGGAAAGCTCATGGCTGAAAACAAACTGATTGAATTATTGGAAGGATTGCAGGTTGGACCAGCTAATACTTCAATGTGTTTTGTAACCGAGTTTTCACAATTGCCGACCTTTACCGTCAAAGTATAGTCGCCGGAGGCGTTGGCTGTAGTGTTGGAAATAGTTGGGTTTTGATCGGTCGAGGAGAAATTATTTGGACCAGTCCAGCTATAGCTGGCACCGGACACTGAGGGTGCTGTAAGATTTAACACATCACCTGAATACACACTGCCGTTAGTAGTAATTTCCGCTCTTGTGGGAATACAGGGTTTGTCATTCTTTTGACAGCCAACAAAAAAAATAAAACCAAAACAAAGGAATCTAAGCTTCATTGAAAATGTTTTTTTTGAAATTAAATGAGAAGTGTTACGATTTACCGTCTACCCAGTGGAATTTTGTAACCGAGGTTCAGATTTAGTGGAAGAGGTGTGAAACTCTCTATACCGCCAGCTTGTTGATTTGTTCGGACTACCGGAAAAGCAAAGCCTGCCTGGCAAAAAATATTTCCGGGGCCGAGGTTTTTTTCCACACCGGTTCCTACAGAAAGATGAAGATTAAGACCAAACTTTTCTGTGCCATCCGGGTTTACATCACTGTCGTCTGTATATCCTAAAGTGTAATTTTCCTTATCATAATACGAATACGTGGGCGTATTGGTAATATAGATCACCTCTGCACCTCCGTTTAAATACCAGTTTACTCCTTCAAATGTGGAAGCATCTCCTGAGAGATAATATTTTCCCCCGCCCTCCAGGCGCACCATACTTTGCTTGTATCTCGCTGTAACATTTACATATGAAGGAGTTGTCCAATTGTCAAAAGCATGGGCCTCGATTACATCTGTTGGATACATGGGGAAAGTATAAGCTAATCCGAAATATTTGGTTAGAAAAGCATCTTCACGCCCAAATTCAATACGGATGCCAATACCCTGAGTACTGTTGTTATAACCGTCAGTGAAGTTGCGGATAAAGCTTCCGTAGGCTTCAAGGTTGGTTTGTGAAAAAGAGCAAGTGGTGTACAGAATTGCAAAGAGGCAAAAGCTGATTTTCCGCATAAGGTTCAGTTTTTAGGAACAAAATAATTAATATTATTATTTCCCCGTAATCTATTCGCATATAAATCGAAAGAGGCTTTATATTCAGGACAAATTCATTTTATGAGATCATTATATTGCCTTGACGGAAAGTGTCCGTTTAGCCTTGTGCGAAGCTGGACTCTTTGATTGTTGAATAGAATTACCGAACGTACAAGAGTGCCTCAACGCAACAGACGCTCAATAGATAAACGAGCCTCTGGCCCATAAAAAAAGCCCCAGAAAAAATCTGAGGCTTCACTACAAGAAAATGGTTTCTCTTCTTAGTATCTATAATGCTCCGGTTTGAAAGGTCCTTCCTTAGGAATCCCCAAATACTCAGCCTGTGCAGGTGTGAGTTCATCCAACTCCACACCAATTTTAGCCAGGTGCAGGCGGGCAACTTTCTCATCCAAATGCTTAGGCAATACATATACTTTGTTCTCGTATTTATCTGCATTGGTCCAAAGCTCCAATTGAGCCAGCGTTTGGTTAGAGAAACTATTACTCATTACAAAGCTTGGGTGGCCTGTAGCACAACCAAGGTTCACCAATCTGCCTTCAGCCAACAGGATGATGTCCTTACCATCTACATTGTAAATATCAACCTGTGGTTTAATGGTATCTTTTGTGTGGCCGTAGTTTTCGTTCAACCAGGCAACATCAATTTCAATATCAAAGTGGCCAATGTTACAAACAATGGTTTTGTCCTTCATTAATTTAAAATGTTCACCGGTGATCAGGTCGCGGCAACCAGAAGCAGTAACAACAATGTCGGCTTCTTTAACAGCGTTGATCATTTTCTTTACTTCAAAACCGTCCATAGCAGCCTGCAAGGCGCAGATAGGATCGATTTCGGTAACAATTACACGGCAACCTGCACCTTTTAAGGAAGCAGCAGAACCTTTACCCACATCACCATAGCTACCCACAACAGCTACTTTACCGGCCATCATTACATCAGTAGCACGGCGAATAGCATCCACCAACGATTCTTTACAACCGTATTTGTTGTCGAATTTAGATTTGGTAACAGAGTCGTTTACGTTAATAGCAGGAACAGGCAAGGTACCTTTCGCCATTCTTTCGTACAAGCGGTGAACACCGGTAGTGGTTTCTTCAGAAATACCTTTTACGTGTTGAACCAGCTCAGGATATTTATCCAATACCATGT
>JAGIAB010000530.1 GCA_017745135.1 Flavisolibacter sp. | reverse complement strand
GCCAAGGTCGCATCTGTATGGATCCATTTCCGAATTGGCCTCATAGGTTAGAAGATTTTCTTTCAGACTTTAATAAGGCTACAAATGCTGGATCTTCACTAAACTTATCTTCAAGTTCATTTAATTGATTTCGTAACTCTGCTACTTCAGCATCTGTCTCACTCGTTTTTCCTTGCTCAATCAAGTTGTAATAATTAGCTGCTATTTCCTCCATTTCTAAAAATGCTTTACTACGAGGCATGTCTTTAACGCCCATTTCATTAGAAGAAATTTCTTCAATGCTTCTTCTAAATGGATCACTTTCTACATCAAGCTCTTCCTCTAAAATAATCAGCTCCTCTTTTTTTAAACTTTGAACAATGAAAGGAGAATGTGACGTTACTATGAATTGCACTGAAGGGAAGGCATTTCGTAGATCTTGAACAACATGTCTCTGCCAATTTGGATGTAGATGCATGTCTAACTCATCAATAAGAACAACTCCTTGTGTTTCTAAAACAGCATCCTGTTCCTTGTAGCCATTTAGAATAACGCACCTAAAAGCCAGTTCAGCAACTAAATTTAGCATTGCTTTTAAGCCATCACTCATATTCGAATGCAAAGTTTTCCCCACAGTGTGTTGATCAATTATCACTTCGGCTTCAAATTCTTGGTAATAACTGTTGTATTCAATATTCTTTAAATATGGAATTGCACTGTGAATAGCTTTAAACACAGCTTCCTTTGTACCAGGAAACTCTTTTTTGTATTCAAGCTCTTTGTCGTAATTGTGCATCCATTCAATTACGCCATCAAAATCAACCTTTTCCGAAAGTGCTGCTAAAAAAGCTTTTTCTCTTTTGGTTCTGCGGCTTTGTGCCACCTTTCCTTTTCGCAGTTGCGCAACAGTTCTCTCTGTTCCAAAACTTGCCACAATGGGCATTGAAAGTTGTGAGTTATTCTTTTTTCGTAGTAAATCTTCAACAACACTTATTAACTCTCCTGCATTCCTTTGATTATGGCTAGTAGTATTATTTTTAAGCATCAGCCTTGTCCAGTGAGTATCACTTGAAATATGAGAAAATTTTGCAGTTGTTGTTATAAGAGTAGGTTCTAGACTTCGCACGTAGCCTCTTTCTTGATCATTCCATTTCACGAAAGCTTCTCCTTCTTTATACTGCCTTCTATAATTTCTTGAAGCAGGGATGTCAAGACATTGTAAGTAGCCTCCGAGAGCAACTTGAATTGCTTGTAGAAGGGTTGACTTACCAGTAGCGTTATTGCCGATAGCAACATTAAACGACGGATCAAATGAAAAACTCTTTTTTTCAAATCCTTTAAAATTCTGTATAAATAGCTCTTTTATCTGCATATGTTCTTTTCACTTGACTAGTTTCTATATTACTTGAAAAATATAGAAATTTAGTAATTGATTGATTTTCAGTTGTTAGTTCAAGAAAATGTCTTGAGGTGGCCGACCTTCGACAGTCTTGGCAAAAATTACGCAAATTTAGATTAATGAATGTCTAAAGTACTGAAAAGGAATAATAAAGGCAATAGTGATTCGATAGAACCCTGCTCATCTCCACCCGGAAAAAGGTTCACAGGTTCTGTGAGCCTTTTTGTTTTTGGCGTACAGTTCCGTACGTTTTCTTCTTCTCCGAACTTTAAAAAAATACCCAATCGCCCCAGTCGACCGAAATTCGTGCTGTTTTTGACCAAAAGTGTGTAGTTTAAAGTAATAAGTGTGCAAGGGGTAGACTCCATACCATCATTACACCGTGTGTGCGCCAGAAAGGGCTGTGTTTATATTATCTTTTTTACGTTATTACATCTTCTTAAAACAACTTTATGGACCAATCGAACCCTAACTTATTACAGGAATTTGAAAGCACCGTCGATCTCGTACCTGTTTCCCCGGGAATACGTTTCGTTAATTATCTCATCGATGTAGTAGCCTTTTACGCCCTTTCTTTTCTTGCGGGAATATTGTTTGCGATCGGGGCTGCCGGCGCCGGCGCTTATGACAATATTGAATCTTCAGATGGCCCGGGTATACAACTCGGCTTATTGTTGTTTGAACTGTTGATCATATTTGCTTATTACACGCTGTTTGAATATTTCGCCAAAGGAAGGACATTAGGGAAGATGGCCACCGGAACTGTTGTTGTTCGGGAAGATGGCAGTGCGCCCACTTTTAAAGACGCTTTTATGCGTACTTTATGCCGTTTCATTCCATTTGAGCCTTTTAGTGCGTTGGGTACCCGTCCATGGCATGATAGCCTGACACATACAATGGTAATAAAAAAACCCAGAAAGTTTTAATTGCAAAGTCTGCCGGAGTCAGGCTTATTTCAGCTGAAGCCGGCTCACGATATTCCCAATAAGGAAAAAGGTCCGCAGATTGCGGACCTTTTTCCTTGGAGTAAATAGTATCAGTTGGCC
>JAGIAB010000052.1 GCA_017745135.1 Flavisolibacter sp. | reverse complement strand
ACCATTCTCTTTCCAGCGCTATCAACCACATATGGCGGATGGGGGGATACAATATGAATAAAGCAAAATTTCGGTCCCTTTTCCTGTAAAAAAGATTCAAGCCCGTTCAATACATTTTTTAGCCGTTTGTAATGAGTAAAACCCAACACATCATCAAGCCGTAAAATTGTTAAATCAACCAGGCGTGTTTCAAATTCATTTAACAAGTGAGCACTAATTGTTTTATCAACTAAAGTGAATTGTTCTGTGATAGCAAAGCCTGATTCAATATTGATAAGTTTATAATTGGCCTTTTTGAAAATATGGTTTACTGTGTTATCCCTGATCAAAGTGGTTGGTGCTGTATTTGAAATGGAGGAATCAAGATATCCTAAATTTAAAGAGCTTGATAACGACAAAGCTGTGAAAGGATAATTTGCACGGCTACTGTCAGCAATATAAAATCCTCTTTTTCTCAAGTATTGGTACAGTAATGGACTTTTGTCCAAATAAAAATCCTTCAATATTTTTTCGTTTGCATAGCCATCAAGAATAATATAGTAAACGTCCGGAAAAGAATTATCTGCATTGACGATATTTTTATAGCCCGGGCTATTTATCGCAAGAAACTTATTGGATTGAGTCGTTGTAGTTTCGTTTTTGAGAGAAAGAAAAAAAAGTGGGAGATTCATTAAAAAAAGAATCAACACAAACGAATTAAGTATATAATTGAGATTATAATGTGGGCGTTTTGAGCGGAAAAAGAAAACGAACAACAAAACGTAGATCAGGAAATAAAAAATCAAAAGGAAACGGTGAATGTGCGAAAATGGCCAGTAACCATTATAATACAGAGCTTCCAGCTTATTGTATAAAATTCCATAAATGAAAAGTCCGACCAATAATAAAGTTGAAAAAATTCCCGCCTTACGCGCCGACCGAAGTAGCAGATAACTAATGGCAAATACAAGTACTGTAACGGCAAGTTCAACCAAAATACTTCTGTAAACTGAAGAAAAACTGGTTTTATTGGTATTGCGGATGTAAATAAACAAGATCACATACAATCCAATCAGGAAACTGTGAATGGGAATTGTTCTTAAAAATTTTTTCATCTCCTTTTCATCATATAAAGCATCCTCTGAGTGCCGACAACTTCTTGTTTTTCCGTAATCTCAAAAAACTGTTGAAAAACAGTTTCAAACTCTTCCTGATTGTACTCAGTAAAAATATCTTCTCGGGTTACAAGCAATCGTTGTGCCTGTCTGTCTTTCTTTGGAACAAATTCAATAACGAGCCATTGAGTCAGTTCACTAAAAAAACGCGCTACTTCACTCAAAGGAACATTATTGCCTATACACAAATGGTGAATTAATGCCAATGCAAGAATAAGATCGGCTTTGCCTCGTCCGGCAAATGATTTTCTTTCTTTATTGGCCCAGCCAATGGCCGCACTGGGATTGTTAAGGTCCAGTACTAATGGCAAAATATTCTTGTATCTTTTCTCTTTGATTGAAGTATAAAATTTTTCAATGGCAAGATGATCAATATCGAATGACACCACCTGTTCACAATACGGTTGCACCAATTCACTGAACATGCCAGCATTGCTACCTAAATCCCAGGACATTTTTGGAGCAATTGCTGACACCCACTCTTTTATCAGCCTTTTTTTATTTTCAATGGCCTGGTCAGAGTAAGAAAACTCATTGTAATAATTACCCCATTCTGTTTTTTTTGAAGGCAAATTCATGGATTGAATACCGGAAACAAGATGGTTAATTATAGCCATAAGCCTTGGTTTCGATAAATGCCGTTTTAGTTTTTTTGAAGCCTCTGAATCACCAGAATATTTTGCCTCAAGCTTTGCATGATAATGCAGGTGCAATAAATAGAATGGGCTAAATCTGGTCTTGAATGGCAACAGACTTGAAGCTACAGATAAAGGGATGCCATCAATGAAAAGTTGACTCAAACGCCGCAGATCAGAATTTACCTTACTCAAGATCGCTAACGGAGCAAGAAAGTGACAGCAAAATTGGCGATATGCAACCCAGGGAGCACCTTCCTCGTAATGATCAAATGAAAGCGTGTCAATAAAAACAGGTTTCCCATTCCTGAACTGAATGTTGAAAGCAGAGGCATCCTTCAGTGTCATATTGTGCTCAAGCGCTTTCAATTGGATATTCAAAGTTAAAAGTGCCGCTTCTTTCAATTGCTGAAAGCACCACTCATAAGGATAAGAAATATAAGGAAGCATCTCCGGTTGGAGAACTTTATAGATCGTTGACTTCGATTCGCAGTCCGAATCCACTAAGGGCCACTGATTTGGGTCAATCTCTTTATGAGGAATAAGAAGTTCTTCTTTTACTAATAAATCGTATAACCCTGAAGAGAGAAAGTCATCGAATGAAGCAATGTAGGATTTATTAACAGCTCTGTACACATTGCCATTTTCATAAAAAATAAATCCACTTCTGTCACGAAACGAGCTGTGCTCTTTTTGCATGCTGCCTTATTTCTTAAAAACTTTTCTGAAAATAAACTTCACCTTTGTCCAATAAGTTTTTAAAAACATGCCGGCGGCTACAACCCCCCCCGCGATAATCTGTAATAGCAAACTGCCGGACCCTGGATCGATATACAATAAAAAATCATTCATAGTAATCGGGTTTAAAAGCCCAAAGTAAAATTATGTCTATTTATTACAAATCTTTATTAGAATCTCTCAGTTAATTACTTTCAAACTCATCGTTTAACTACTGCACAGCTTGTGAACCTGCTGCTTTATGATAATAATGAAGATACCACTGTAACGTACAAGCGCATCAATTCACCCCTCTTTCTAATCTCTTTCTAATCTTTTCTTCTCTAATAATTCATCATAGAGCTGAGACATATCATTGACTAAACGTTGATAACTGAAGCGATTCATCACATGCAAATGGCTGTGTTCTCCTAGCTGTTTTCGCAATACATCATCTTCTACCATCCGCAGCAAATGCTTGCAAAATAGCTCCGTGTTTTGAACATCGGCAAGCAACGCAGTTTTCCCTTCCAATACAATGTCAGCAATGCCACCCACTTTTGTCGAAAGAATAGGTTTGTTCGCCGCCTGAGCTTCTATCAGACTGACAGGAGTACCTTCATTAAATGAAGTAAGGCAAATAATATCCATACCTGCATTAATTACATCCACATCGCTGCGCCAGGACGTAAAAACGAGTGGATGAACATGCTCAGCAGACTTCTCAGTGGAAAAAGATATGTTTACTCCCCGGGCAACATTCTCTAGATCTCTTCTTGTTTCACCATCACCAATAATAAAAGCCCTTAGCTTTTTGGGAGAGTGATCAAACACATGTTTAATAGCTTTTAAAAAAAGATAGTGGTTTTTTACCGGTACCAATCTTCCAATAATGCCAATAGCTATTTCATCATCGGCAAGATTAAATTCATTCCTGAATCTTTTTCTTTTTTCATCCTGCCCCGTTCTAAAACGGTTAAGATCAAAGCCTAAAGGGACTACCCTGAATTTTTCCGCTGGTGCAATTTTAAAATCGTACACCAACTCTTTTCGCTGTTGTTCACTAATAGCAATAATAGCATCAGATTTTTTCCCCAGATATCGTTCTGTGTTTACGAAAAATTTGGTCTTCGCTGAATTAAAATAAGAATGAAAAACATGACCATGAAAGGTATGCACAATCGCAGGCACTTTTTCGGAAGATGCAGCAAGTCTACCCAAGGCCCCCGGTTTTGCGGCATGCGTATGTACAACGTCTGGCTTAAAGCTTCTAATGAGTTTTTTTAATTCTCTATATGCAAAATAATCGGATGCCGGATTTATCGATCTACCCATCCCTTTAATGGTAATGCAGTGGATTCCTAACTGTGAAACCAGGTATTCAGCACTTTTTTCATGATCTTCTTTCTCTCCAACGACTAGCAGGGTTTCAAATTCCGGCGCCATGTACCTGGTCAAATAAGTTGCATTGAGTACGGGGCCTCCAACAGCTAAACGATTCAGTATTCTAAGTACACGGGGCATTGAGTTTTTGCATTTAAAAGAGTGAAAATAAAGGAAAAACTAAAATCCAATCCTGTACTAATATCAAAAGATTAAATAGAAGTGCAATAATGTAAAACAGTATTTTCGTTGGGTGGAGTATTTAAGTATTTGGGATTTTATTCTGGCACCAGTTTATCTAATCGTTCTTACCTATATTGCTAAAAAGCAAAGAGATAAAAAATATCCCGTAGGTCACCCTTTGCGCAACTATTACCTAAAGGGTTTGAACGTAAAATTTATCGGAGCCATTTTCATCGCCCTGGTATATGAATTTTATTATCATGGTGGCGACACCTTTAATTACTTCTATCATTCGCAGGTTATCAACTCGGCCTTTGGCGATTCTTTTTCTACCTGGTTAAATCTTATTTTAAGACGGTCTCCCGATACAGATCCTAGTATGTATAATTATGTTTCCCAAATGTACTGGTACCGGGACCCTTCAACCTATACTGTATCTGCTTTGGGTGCTATTGTAGGTTTGTTTTGCGGTACAACCTATATTCCTATTGCGCTAATTTTTGCGTTTGCCTCCTATAGCGGTATATGGGCTATGTTTCAAACATTTGCCCGGTTGTACCCTAAAATGCATAAACCTCTTGCTTATGCATTCCTTTTTATACCAAGCACCTTTGTCTGGGGTTCGGCGTTGTTTAAAGACACTGTCTGTATGTTCGGATTAGGCTGGTTAACATACTGCACTTTCCGGATTTTTGTTGACAGAGATTTGTCCTTCAAAAACTTTTTTTTGCTGGCGCTTGGCTTTTATCTTGTGGCTACTATTAAGATTTATATTATCATGGCCTATTTGCCAGCCCTTGGCTTTTGGCTATTGATGAATTATTCTAAAAAGATTCGGATCGCCGGCTTGCGCTGGATTTTAAATTTAGGTTTTGTGGCTATAATCGCCTTTGCATTTATTTATGCTGCACAGCAGTTTGCTGCAGAGTTAAATGAATATTCCCTTGAAAATATTGCTAAGAAGGCACAGAAAACTCAGCTTTGGATCACGTATGTTTCTGAAACTACTGAAGGATCTGCCTACGATATTGGCAAGTTGGATGGAACATTGCCGAATATGCTCAGCAAATTTCCGCAAGCGGTAAATGTCACCCTTTACCGCCCTTATATATGGGAATCCAAAAAACCAATTGTTTTACTATCTGCACTGGAGGCCCTTGCTTTTTTAATCTTAACCCTGGTTATCTTTTTCCGGATGGGAATCATCAAGGTGTTCCGTAAAATATTTGCCGACCCTAACCTTACATTCTTTTTGATTTTTACTTTAATCTTTGCTTTTGCAGTAGGCATATCAACAGGCAATTTCGGATCGTTGTCCCGCTATAAAATTCCGTGTATGCCTTTTTTTGGGTCCCTTTTATTGATTTTGTATTATCAGACAAAACCTGCTTCAGTCTTCACAAAAACTCCAACTCATGCAAGGAAGCCTGCTCGTCATCTCACTTGACTTTGAACTTTTTTGGGGCGTAAGAGATAAACGAACTATTGAAAATTACGGAGCCAACGTTAGGGGTGTTAGGCAAGTGATTCCTTCACTCGTTGAACTTTTTGAAAAATATGGTATCTCAGCCACTTTTGCCACTGTAGGTTTTCTTTTTTCTCGCAATAGAAACGAACTTTTAAATTTTGTTCCCGGGGAAAAACCAGCATATCACCTTTCCAAACATTCGCCCTATGAGGATAATTATTTGTCAACAGTTGGTTACTCCGAAGAAGATGACATCTATCATTATGCAGAATCACTAATCAAAATTCTACAACAGTCACCACAGCAAGAAATCGCGTCGCATACATTTAGTCACTATTATTGTTTAGAAGGCGCTTCACTTGTTTCTTTTGAACAAGATATTCAAGCTGCAAAGGCTATTGCTTCAACTCATGGTATAGAATTAAAAAGTATTGTATTCCCGAGAAATCAGTACAGCAAAGAACATATTGACATTTGCAAAAAATTGGGATTAATCTCTTACCGCGGAAATGAAGCTTCGAAAATTTATAATCCGAGGCAAAATAACGAGCAGAGCAAACTCATACGAGCAACCAGACTGGGTGATTCCTATGTAAATATTACAGGCCATCATAGTTTTCGGCCAAAAGAAGAAAACGGCATCATTAATATTCCTGCCAGCCGCTTTTTGCGTCCTTATTTCCCCCGGCTAAAATCCCTGGAAAGTTTGCGCCTTCATCGTATCAAAAGCAGCATGAGTTATGCGGCAAAAAAAGGAGAATGCTATCATTTGTGGTGGCATCCGCATAATTTTGGAGTTAACCTCAAAGAAAATCTTTCATTACTTGAATCCATATTGAAACACTATCAAATGCTTCATGGAGAACACGGAATGCAAAGCAAAACAATGAGACAGATAGCCGAAGAAATTTTACAGCCCTATGCCGTTTAAACGAATTGTTTTGTTAGCAGGGAAATGGGATACAACTCCTATCGTTTATCATTTCCTTCAAAAAAATTTTCACGTAGATAAGGTTATCATTGAAAATGCTGTTCCAAGGAAGGAGTTTTTAAAGAAGCGGATAAAAAAATTGGGATGGTTTAATGTTGCGGGACAAGTATTGTTTCAACTAACTATAGCCAAACCTCTTTTAAAATTTTCACGAAAAAGAGTTGAAGAAATCAAAAGGGCGTATCAATTGAAGGACGGTCCAATTCCTCAGAATACAATAGAAAGTGTCAGTTCAATTAATGACATACGTAGTTTGCAACTGCTGACAAGTTGCAACCCTGATCTTGTCATCGTTCATGGAACGAAAATTATTTCGAAAAAAATATTACAGGGCACAAACGCTACATTCATTAATATTCATGCAGGCATCACACCAAGATACCGGGGTTCTCATGGTGCATATTGGGCACTTGCTAACAATGATAAAGACAATTGCGGTGTAACCATTCATCTCGTAGACCCTGGAATCGATACTGGAAATGTTTTAGCGCAAGCAGTGATTCCTATTTCAGCAAAAGATAATTTCGCTACTTATCCCTATTTGCAACTGGCAGAAGGCTTAAATCTGTTACACCAGGTGATCACAGAATTAGAAAAAGGAAGGAAATCGGTGATTAAAAACGACCTTGATTCTGCCTTATGGCATCACCCTACTTTATGGGGTTATTTGTGGACGCTTCTTACAAAAGGAGTGAGGTAACGATTACGCTATATACTTCTTCCACCAGTGTTGAAAGACCAATAGTGCCCAAATCGTTTCATGCGTATCACCAGGATCCGATGAGTGTAATTTCTTTTTTAAAGATTGAATTGAAGTAGGATTAAATATTTCCTGCTCACGAACAAATTGTTCCGATAACAAATCATCATTGATTTTTGACCACAGTTCTTTTTTGAACCAATTCAACAAGGGAATATCAAAGCCTTGCTTAGGTCGATTATACAGTTCATCAGGCAACAGGTCACGAAACGCATCTTGCACAATCCTTTTTTTCATCTTATTGTTGATCTTAAAGGACTGAGGCAAGCCAAATGCAAATTCAACTACTTCCTGATCCAAAAAAGGCGAACGAATTTCGAGGCTGTTAGCCATGCTCATCATATCTACCTTTACAAGCATATCCCCAGTTAATACAAGATTCATATCAGCCAATAGCACCTCATTCAGATCCTGCCCAGAAATGTTCCATTCAAAGAAGTCATTTAATCGTTTTCTTCCATTCAATTGTTGAACAAATGAGCTTGTAAATAAACAGCTGACTTCTTCTTCCGGCAACATGGAAGCCCATTGCCAATAACGGTCTTCTGCAGCAAGTGATGCTCCTTCAGAAAACCTATGCAACTGCCGTATAGTATTTGTGATTTTGCTATTCCTGCTTTTAGGCAATATTTTCCAGAGCGGCCGTAGTCCTTTCACTACATTTTTTTTCAATGAAGGCCGCATTACATTCCATTCTGCCTGGTACTTGTTATATCCTGCAAAAACTTCATCACCGCCATCACCCGATAAAGCAACGGTAACCTGCTTGCGGGTATGCTTGCTTAGGATAAACGTTGGAATAGAAGACGAGTCAGCAAATGGTTCGTCCATGTAGTTCAGAACATCATCAACATGCTCTAAAAAATCATCATTGTTCAAACTGAAAACAGTATGTTGCGTATTGTATTTTTTTGCAACCAATTGAGCATACTTTGTTTCATCAAAAAAAGGATAGTCTTTATAACCGATGGAAAAAGTTTTTAGTTGCTGTTCATGTCTTGCGGCTAATGCTACCACAACCGAAGAATCTATACCCCCGCTTAAAAATACACCAAGTGGAACATCAGATACCAAACGTAACCTTGTAGCATCATCCATCAGGGAAACCAATTGCTTTTTCGCTTCCTCATAACTTATCTTTCCGTATTTTTCTTTTCGGATCTTTAACTGGTGATAAGCATGATCCTCTACCCCCGCTTTGGTAATTTTCAAATAATGACCTGCCAAAAGTTTTTCAACATTTTTTAAAATGCTTAAGGGTTGTGGAATGTAATTGAGTTGAAAATAATAAGGAAGAATCGCAGCATTTAATTCCTTTGGAACCCCAAACGAAAGGAGTGCTTTTAATTCGGATGCAAAAAGAAGCACTTCTTCATTTTTAAAAACGTGCACCGGCTTTTTTCCGAAACGGTCCCGTACCAAAAACAGTTCTTCCTTTTGTTTATCATAGATCGACGCCGCAAAAAACCCCCGCAGTTCTTGGAAGCAGTCAACACCAATTTTTATAAACAATTCTAAAAAAACTTCTGTATCAGATGTGGTGCGGAAGGTATGGCCAGAAAAATATTTTGCCCTCAGTTCCCTGTAATTAAAAATCTCTCCATTAAATACGATCACATACCTTTTGCCGCTGCTGTACATGGGCTGATTGGCTTGAGCGGAGGTATCAATAATGGATAATCTCCTATGGCCTAAGGCCACGGTTTCATTTAAAAAAATACCGTCACCGTCAGGGCCGCGATGCTTTAAACAAGTAGTGGCCCGACCAATCTCACTGATGTATTTTATGCCTTCAGATTTGAAAGCGAAGCCTCCTGCAATGCCACACATAGTTTTAATTTGAAAACAAGGATAAGAAATTTGAAGCGTTTGATTGAATACTGTATTCTCTTACAATTTTATCACGTCCCTTTTTGCCAAATTCTCTTCTTTTTTGTTCATCACTCAGCAATTCAGTTAAGTACTGTATCCATTCTTCATCGGAACTGCAGAGATAACCATTAATGCCATGATCGATAATTTGTTTATTGACTCCTACCGGCGATGCAACAGCTGGTATCCCTAATGCCATGTATTGGATCAGTTTAAACCCGCATTTTCCCTCACTCCATGCATCTTCTTTCAATGGCATAATACCGATGTTGATTTTTGAAAGATCTTCGATTTCGGTTTGTTTATCCCATTTCTGAAACTCCAAAGATTTTATATCAAACTCCGGCTTTTTATCACAAATCGCAAGGAAACGAAATTGCTTTAATTGCCCAAGCTTTTTAATTGCAGGTATACCGAGTGCTAAAAACTGGATTGTAGAATGAGAACCCGTCCACCCTATAACCGGTGGCTCATTTTGCTGCGAAGCAATGAAATACTTGTTCTCAGTATCCACGCAGGTAGGATTTACAACAACTTTATTATTATACGACCTTGCATAATTTGCAAGAAAATCATTACCTGCTGATACCTTGTATGACCATTTGCAGATCCATTTTATCTTCCAAAAACATTTTGCAAACCGGGCTATTCGGTTGCCTTCGCTTACATTGGGTATCCAGATAGCATCATCATAATCGTAGATTATTTTTGCTTTCAAAATTTTCGACACTATCCATTCAAAAACCGGCGGTCCGACAGGAGCCATTTCTCTCTGCAAAAAAATGTAGTCAAACTTTCGGGCTTTAAATAAAAAGCCAATCCTTCGAACAAACCCTTTAAATACACCAACGACTTTTCTTAAAAAATAACCTTCCTTATAAAGGATCTGGTAAGTTTCATTATCAAGAAAAGGAAATGTCTCTACCTGAAAACCATTGTTCTTTAAAAGGTGTTCATATTGTTCACAGCGAAACCGCTGGCCGGGTGACACCTCTCTTGGCAATTGCACAACAAATGCTATTTTCTTCATCGCTTTTGCCCCAGGGCGTGCCAAAACGGCTCTTTATCTGAAAATACAATATTGTACAATCCGCAATTTGTCATCATATCGCTAATCTGCTTCCTTGAAAATCTTTGCTCGAGGGGCGTACCAAAACGGTCCAACGAATCATTCCTGATCACTCGGAATGTTTTATCTGCATACCACGACAATGGAACTTTAGAAGACAATTTTTCCAAACCCAAAAATCGCAGCAAACGGGTTACCGCAACAAAGGGCAGGTAAATTAAAATAGCAAGTATATCGCAAACCAGCTTTTTTAATAAAGAAGGCAGCCTGCAAATGCATCTTCGTAAAAGATTGGAAAGGTGAAAAATAAGCTTGAATACGGCACCTCTGTTGTCCAAATTATAATAGAGATAGACAAGAAAATGCCCCCCGGGCTTTACTTTGTAAACACATTTTTTCATGGCAGCTTCGGTATCTGGAATATGATGCAATACCCCAAGACTGAATACTAAATCAAAACTGTTATCAGGAAAGGGTATCTGATCCACACTCGCTTTGGAAATTCTGATGTTTTTATTTTCCGCAAGCAAATACGCAGCTGAAAATACAGCATCGCTTGGGTCCATAGCTTCTACAAAACCTGCCTTTCGGGCAACATACTTCGTCCAACGACCCGTACCGCATCCCATGTCTAATACACTTTTACCGGCGTATAACTCATCCGACACTATATCAAAATAATCGTCGCCAATTTGAGCGATTTCCTTTTCGCTAAAAGAATCAAACTTTTGCCACTCTTCTCCAAAAGAGCTGACAGTTGTAAGATCAATATTCCCTTGGGGCTCAATATTAAAAGAATAAATCTTTTTTTCTCCTTTCTCAATGATCTTAAGAGGAGAAGCAGTGAAATTATTTTCCATGAATATAAAATACGAACAACCTGCAAATAAAATCACTTGCAGCTAAAAACAATGGCTAAACCTTCTTTCATAAACAGCTTATCAGCGCAATAGAGTATGAATCTTCCCCTAAGAATCAAAACTGGTAAAACAATCCTATCTGCCAAACCCTGTTTTTCACGTTGTCCGAGGTCGAAGTCCGGATATTGCTTAAACCCATATTATAACGAACCTCGGCACCTACGCCAATGGGAGATAAATAGCTGGCGCCAAATGTCCATGAAAAATCAGTTGATTTAAGGAAAGGTTTTAGTCCTGGATTTTCGTTGCCTGCATAATCTTCAGTCTTGGCATCTGTCAGAATACCTAATTGTGGCCCGGTTTCCACACGAAAACCGTTGCCCAGCATCACTTGTCCCAATAGTGGAATATTGATGTAGTTGGCAACATATTTATTGTTAGCATTTTTAAATCCTTGCATTGAATAAACCACTTCGGGTTGCACAGCAAATAAATCACCCAGGTGAATATGCGCAAATAAGCCTGCATAGGCGCCAATGCGAGCATCATTGTTAGTTGTAACAAAGTTTCCACTTTTATTATACCAATTGGCAATGTTGACACCTGCCTTTATCCCTAAGCTCACAGTTTTGTCAGCTGAGCTCTTCGTCGTGGTGGTTTGGGCAAAACAAAAACTAATAAACAATAAAAAGCAAGTGGTCAGGGTAATCTTTTTCATAAGTTTTTTCCTTTTTTATGCAAAATTGAGACCGCAAAACTTGATTCACACCTTTAAAGTTCAACTATAAATTTTCGAATACTCTCTTTTTGCAATATCAAAGCCCCTATAAGTGACTGCTATACTGCGTATTTTTCCCCTTAGCTTCTCGCGATCGCTTTGCAATAGTTCATCAATTTTTTTGACAGCCTTCCAATAGCCTTCTTTGGTTAATTCATTAAGCACGGCTCCGATGTTGTTTTGCTCAATAATGGCAGAGTCATCCGAAATAT
This sequence comes from Flavisolibacter sp., assembly GCA_017745135.1. GTDB lineage: Bacteria > Bacteroidota > Bacteroidia > Chitinophagales > Chitinophagaceae > Flavisolibacter. The sequence goes on along the minus strand of JAGIAB010000052.1, from coordinate 561 downwards.
TTTTAGTGATAACCACAGGGAGTCCCATCGCCCAGTATTCCCCATCTTTTATAGGGCTGCAATAGCGTTTCGAAGGAACAGGTTTTACAGGTGTGAATCCAAAATCCCCAGCAGAAAGATAATGGGGCATTTTGTCGAATGGTATATATTCAACATGAAAAATGCGTTCAGTTAAACCAGCTGCTTTACAGTAATCTGCTACTTCTGTTTTGGTCAATGAGGTTAGCAACAATACCCGGAATTGATCACCCCAATATTCATAAGCAACTTTAAAAAAATCAAATGCTTCTTTCTCCAAATAAATTCCACCAAACTTTCCTGCATATACACACACAACTTTTGATTGCCAATCCAGGCTTTTCCTTAGCTCACACCGGTAGTTATCGTTAAAATGAAATAGTTCCAGGTTAACACAACAGGGTTTGATAGCGAGGTCTTTTATAGTAACATCATATTTCTCTTTTACATACTCATTCATGCCCGAAGCCACAGCAATGAGATGTGATGCTTTTCGGGTTTGTTTCTTTTCCAGCCACCAAAGTATTTTAAACGCCCATCCGT
>JAGIAB010000529.1 GCA_017745135.1 Flavisolibacter sp. | reverse complement strand
CAGTTGGTTAGAATGCCGCCCTGTCACGGCGGAGGTCGCGGGTTCGAGTCCCGTCCGGTCCGCAAAAAGCTGAATAAGCAATTCGATAGCCGCTTGAAATGCACGTTTTAAGCGGCTTTTTTCTTTTTAACCGGTCAACACTGACCAAACTTTTCCAGTTTACTCGGTTAGCAATTCGGTTAGCAACACATTACAAAAAAACCTTGCTAACCGAATATGACAACATGGCAATGTAAAAGGTGGACTATCCTGTATCAATTTGCACTGCAAAAAGCAAACAGTAGAACTCTCTTTTACATTTGCCGCTCTCTCATAATTATCACTACGAACAAACGAAGAAACTGAGGTGCCATTAACCAAATTATTCACGTTAAATGGTCACCACAATGGAAGCGAAAAGCACATTCTCCATTCTCTTTTGGATTGCAAAAAACCGGCTTAAAAATGGCAAAGCTCCAATCTCTTGCCGCATCACAGTAAACGGGCAAAGAGCCGAACTCTCCGCACAAAGAGAAGTAGACGTTTTAGATTGGGACACCAAAGCTCAGATAGTCATCGGAAGAAACCAGGAAGCCAAAGAAATCAATAATCACCTGGCCATGATCAAAGTAAAGCTTCTGAATTGTCAAAGTAAGCTCGAAGCAAGGGGCATTCCTATTACTGCAGAAGCTTTAAAATTAGAATACACCGGTATCATTGAACGGCCTCGCATGCTCATGGAAATAATCAGGCAGCACAACGCCGATATTAAAACATTGATCAACAAAGTTTATTCAAAAGCAACCTGGGTAAAGTATGAGACAACCAAAAAACATCTTGAAGCCTTTCTCAAATGGAAATACTCGATTACTGATCTCGATATCAAAAAACTTGGTTTCGAATTCATCACCGATTTTGAGTTCTACCTGCGTTCTCAAAAAAACATTGATATAAACACCAATGGCAAATACATCAAAAACGTAAAGAAGATCATCAAAGAATGCGTTGCTAAAAACTGGCTTGAGAAAGATCCCTTCATGGCGTACAAAGTGAAAGCCAAAAAAACAGAACGGGATTTCCTTACAGAATTAGAACTGCAGGCTATCCAGGATAAAGAATTTGAAATAGAACGCCTCGCACAGATCAGGGATATCTTCGTTTTCAGTTGCTACACCGGCCTTGCCTACATTGACCTTTACAATCTTTCGCCCAACAACATTTCTCTAGGCATTGATGGTGAAAAATGGATATTCACACATCGCCAGAAAACAGAGACAGCTTCACGCATTCCCTTGCTGCCACCGGCGCAAGCCATTCTCGACAAATACGCCGATCATCCTGCAACCATTCAAAGAAAAAAATTGCTGCCGGTACCATCTAACCAAAAATTGAACGCATACCTGAAAGAGATTGCTACAACATGCAAGATCACCAAAGAACTGACCTTTCACGTTGCCAGGCACACATTTGCTACTACTGTAACACTTACTAATGGAGTACCTATCGAAACAGTTAGCAAAATGCTTGGCCATACTAAACTTCAGACAACGCAGATATATGCTCGCATCTTAGATAAAAAAGTAAGCAGCGATATGCAGGCGCTACGTAACAAATTCCAGTCAAAAGCAAACTTCATGGAAATGAAAACGGGCAGTTGATCTGTCTGTTTCCATTTATCAACCGGGACATTAAATTATTGAAGTCCCGGCTTTCGTTCGCTGTTCGCGAACAGCGAACGAAGTTGTATCTAGCCGAATCAATTCCGATAATTCAGGCAAGCAAAGACAGGCAGTTGATCTGCGAGTTCTTACAATATTAACACATGCTTGATTATACATTTTTCAATGGCGATAAACCTCAGTGTTGCATAAACGCAGTTCCTCTACAGCAAGAACATACGTATATTTAATCGTAAACAGAAACCATTAATAGCACATGACATCAGGACAACTCAAAGGAACATTACTCGAATATCTTATTAGACAACTCTTGCAAAATTGTGGCTTTAGTGCGGTTAAACCAGATGGCCATTATATTTATGAACAACGTGGAACAGGACTTTTCTTCATCAATGGTAAAGGAGCAGCTCACGATGCAGATGTACTAATGGATCCACCAATACAATTACCATTCTCCTATCCCTCAAGAATTTTATTTGAATGTAAAGCATATGAAACAACCATTGGATTAAATGTTGTCAGAAACGCTCTTGGTCTGAGATACGATATAAATGAATTTGAAATTGTGACTGATGAATCTATTCAAAAAAGAAAGAACAACCGACGAGCTAATTATGCTATTTCTGATCGGAAGCGTTTTGACTATCAAGTAGGTGTTGCCGCTGTTGAACCTTATAGTCCTGCGGCATTCGAATTTGCTGCAAATAATAAGATTCCTTTATTTTCATTAAGATGGTTCTTGCCCGAGAATGTCTGTGATTTATTTCATGACATCAAT
>JAGIAB010000528.1:2207-2442 GCA_017745135.1 Flavisolibacter sp. | reverse complement strand
GCTTCCAACTTTGCTCCGTTTTTCATTGGATTGACATAATCAATCTTTCCGGTTTTAAATCGTAAATCACCACGCTGGTCACCATCTAAAATATCATCCGCAGCTTTCGGACTATTATCCAAATTATAAAAGCTGCTGGACGTTCTTGTTAAGGAAGATGATTTGAAAACGCCGTAATCTAAGTCTGCTGTCGGATTGAATACGACTTATACAAATTCATTTTCTTTAAATCAAT
>JAGIAB010000528.1:0-2197 GCA_017745135.1 Flavisolibacter sp. | reverse complement strand
GTCAAATGTGTGTTTGAAATTGATATTACCAACGGCATTTTTGAAATGGTCATCGTTGGTAGCAAGAGAAATGAACTTGAAGTCGGGTTGGTTCTGTACATTGTTTACAATGGTTGTAGTGTTGGCTTCCCGTTTAAATCCATTAAAGCTGCCATTCACCACAAAACCAATAATTGTTTTTTTGGACGGAAAGAAATCAGCGCCAACTCTTGCAGTATTGGAATGAACCGGCATCCAGGCATAATTGTCTTTATCATCAGAACCTTTAAACACGCCGTTGTCATAAAAATTGCGGTTGATGATCAAATGATTTAGGTTTTCACGGTAAGCGTGGTTGTAGTTTCCGAATATGTTGACTTTTTTGTTTCGATAGTTAAGAGTAGTTCCTGCATTTGCTTTTGGATATTTTCCTTGACCAACACCTGCTGTAAGCGTTCCGTTGGTTCCAAAGCGCTGGTCTTTTTTCATCCGGATATCAATAATTCCGGAGTTGCCTGCTGCATCATATTTGGCAGAGGGATTGGTGATGATGTCAATCCGTTCAATGGCGCTGCTGGGCAAACCTCGTAAGTAGTTGGCAAGGTCCTGTCCCGACATAGGTGTTGGTTTTCCATCGATCATTATAATAACACCAGCTTTTCCTCTCAGGCTAATATTATCGTTTTGATCGATAGTGATACCCGGTGAACGTTCTAAAACTTCAATGGCAGTGCTGCCTGCATTTATCATACTGCTTTCTACATTCACTACAATGCGGTCGTTTAATTTTTGAATGAATGGTTTCCGGGCCGCTACGGTTATATTCTGCATTTGCGAAGCAGGTCTTTGCGTTAAACTAATTGAAGGAAGTTGAACCAAAGTTTGAGATTGATTTAAAGAAAATGAATTTGTATAAGTCGTATTCAATCCGACAGCAGATGCACGGATGAGGTAAGAATTGAATTGGATATTCTCGAATTCAGCCAATCCTGATTTATCGGAAATGGCAGTTTTGACAAGAACTGAATCTTTGCTTCTCAACAATTCCACAGTAGCATTTTCAACCGGCAGGCTTTGTTCATTGGAAATAGTAATAGAAACTTTCCCATTTTGTTGTGCTCTTGTAAAACCGGCGATCAAAACAAGTGATAGAACCAGGGTAAACTTCGGCATGGGTCAAACATTTACCTCAAAAAACAGAAGAATAAAGCGGATGAAATAGATAAACTACATTAACACGAACAGGCTGAATATGAATGGAAGAAGAAGGAAGATTTACGATATGTGTTGTGTCAGATTTTTACATCGCTGCAAGGGTAGCTACATTCGTATTGGGACAAGAGAACTCAAAAAAATTAGTTTTTGTTAATCAGATATACAATGAGTGTGGCTAATAAACCTAAACAACCAAAAATCATTAAAATCACCCCTTCCTTACGAGTGCTACGTAAAAAAGATTCTTCAGTTACCATTTTTCGACGCTCAGGGTCTTTCCCCCACCATGTATACTTCATAAAGTCGGGTTTTAGATACTCCAATGCACCATATGCAATACACATTGGTGGTACTAACGTACCAAGCAGATACCAATTCATTTCTTTTTATCAGTTTTCTTTTCCTGGGTATTAAAGATAATACAGTGATTTAATCGATATCTACAATAATTATCGCTGAAGAAAATTTTCTTTCATTATGATTCTTCAATTTTGAAGGATGAAATACAATGTTAAAGAGATCAATCATTTGATGCGAAACAGAAGATCGGTTTTCCCGGACCAGTTTGCGGCTGGAAAACGTATTCCTGATGAAATTGTACAACAGATTTTAGAGAATGCAAGATGGGCGCCTAATCATGGTCATACAGAACCCTGGCATTTTGTAGTGTTTACCGGCGAGGGGTTAAAGACATTTGCCAATTTTCAAAGCAATTTGTATAAAGAAAGTGCCGGGGAAAAATTCAAAGAAGCCCCTTATCAAAAACTTCAACGCAATCCCTTATTGGCATCTCATGTTATTGCCTTGTGCATGAAACGAGATCCTAACAAAAAACATCCGGAAATAGAAGAAATTGCTGCGGTAGCCTGTGCAGTTGAAAATATTTATCTCTCCGTTACTGCTTACGGTTTAGGTGGTTACTGGACAACAGGCGGAGTTACCTACAATGAAAAAGCAAAATCACTACTTCAGCAATTCAAAAACACTAGATGATCTGAGAAAG
>JAGIAB010000527.1 GCA_017745135.1 Flavisolibacter sp. | reverse complement strand
GGTGCCGCAATGACAACTTTAATATTCAATGCTTTTTCAACGGAGGCAAAAAAATTGTTCAAATGATTAAAATACGATTGCTCATCAACTAAGGGAATACCCAATGCAATAAAATCAGGATGCCGCGTTAAATATTCATCAAGAAAAACACAATAGTTTTGAGAAGGGACGCTTTCTTTGGCGGCTTCTGATTGAAAAACGTCATAATCAAAATAATTAATAGGAACTACTTTACCTTTCCCAAAATCCAGTTTGCCTCCTACCCCGATTACTTGTGGCGCTTTACTTCCCGCCGCAAATAAAACATCATGAGGTTTAATCCATCCTCTTTTTTTTGATTCTAATAAATAAAACGCAATTATTTTTTGAGAAATTTTAGACGCCAGTTTAAAAGGAAGACGGTAGTTCAACAACTTAAGAAAGTCTGACCTTTTTTTCCCAGGATTAATAGGTAAGGCTCCCCTTGCGAAAAAGAAGGTGCAGCAATTTGCTTTGGAAATTATCCGGAAAATTTTAAATGACCGATAATCGTAAGTGATCTGTGGAATGAACACAGTTGTCAATTTATCCGATTTAAATATTGCTTTCTTAAAGTCAGAAAGAAACCGAAAGGTGCAACTCCCAACCCCTTTCAAATTTCCCTCTGGCGTGGGGTAAGTTTTTTTAAACAAGATTTCTGCAACGTTCCAATACTCAACCTCAATGCCTTCGTCAAGGATTTCCCTTATGTAAAAATCGCTGATAATTTTAGTTGATAAAGGAAGGCTCATAATAAACACTACCTTCTTAACCATTACACCTGAATTCTTTTGGTTAAATCTCGGTAAGGCAATATTACTGTTTGCCGTTTCCAAATCAGATACAAGTCCATCCTCCATCCACTAAAAGATTTTGGCCCGTTATATAACAAGCGTCATCCGACAGGAGGAAACAAACCGCTGGTGCAATATCTTCCGGCCGCCCCATTCTCTTCAACGGAACTTTCTTTTCAAAGTTTTCAATGAACACCGGGTTTTGATTTTGCTTTATACCTCCGGGCGAAACACAATTAATCCGAATATTGTGTTGGCCATAATAAGAAGCCAGGTATCTTGAAAAATTTATTACACCACCTTTGATAGCTGAATACGCTGCAGGCGAAGTCATACCACCAGTATTCTCATAGATTGTAAAGTCGTTTCCAACTACGCCATAAATTGAAGCAATATTTACAAGACTACCTGCTTTGTTTTGCTTCATGTGCTCCAGTACCCGTTGACTGATCATGAAAATGGAATTCAATTGCATGTCAACATTTTTCTTCCACGATTCTAATTGCACATCTTCAAATTTGCTTCCCCAATCTGTTGTGCGTGGATAAGCGTTGTTGACCCATCCATCAATTTTTCCATGCAGTTCCAGAATTTTATCAAAGGCAGAATTAAAACTTTGCGTGTCGGTAATATCGCAGTTTATTATACCTTTTTTTAGTTGGGTTTTTACATTCACTTCAAGGTTAATTACGGTTGCTCCTGAAGCCTCCGCTTTTTGTACCAGTGCCTTGCCAATTAAACCATTTCCACCGGTTACTACAATGATTTTTCCGTCAAGCATATTAATTATACTTTCTAAATACAGGTTTAATTGCTGCAGATTGCAAATATTTGTCGACACCATTGTTTAATGCACCGGCATAAATATTTAATGCAGAACGTACCGCATCTAAAGTCATATTAAGTTCGGCATCACTATGCGCATGGCATAAAGCTATGTAAGGCATCATCACCCCTTTTTTCAGCACTTCCTGCGAGAATAATGTTCTCAATTCAAATGAGGTATTCCCGTCCTTGTTGCGGGTAATATAATTTGGCGAGCACCCATAACCTTCAGCAACAAAATAGTTTTCTATACCTATTTCCTTTGCTATGGCATTCATGCCATCTATCAATGATTTTCCAAACAACCACAAGTGATTAATTACATCGTCCCGTTTAATGATCTCAACTGTTTTAATAAAAGCACCCAATGCTCCCATCTCTGCACCGTGCGTTGTTGATGTCAGGAACACTCGTTCCTGCCCTTCATTTAAAATACCACCAATCCCCATAATCTCTTTTTTGCCGGTAAGCGCTGCCACTGCAAAACCATTAGCCATTGCTTTGCCGAATGTTGCGAGATCCGGCTCTACATCATAAAAACCTTGCGCACCATTCAAGGCCCAACGAAAACCAGTGATCATTTCGTCAAGAATAAAAACTGCGCCTGCATTATGACACAAACTTTTTACTTCATGCAAAAAATTAGCAGGCTTCCCATTGTGAATTAAAGTATCCGATGGTTTAGGTCCAACGGTTGTTGCCGGCTCGAGTATAACGCCAGCGATTTGATTTGGATATTGATCAAACAGTTCTTGTAAGGAAGAAATATCGTTATAATGAAACTTGAGGGTAAATGAAGAAAGTTCTGCC
>JAGIAB010000526.1 GCA_017745135.1 Flavisolibacter sp. | reverse complement strand
CAGGAAGAAAGTAAGAGAGTGGTTAATGTTGATTTCTTTCCGCCTTGCCGTCTTCCCGGCGAAATCAAATCCAGATAGTTTTATAATCCTCTCTGCTTTGCGGCAATGCTTGTCGCAATCGTTACAAACGTGACGATGGTTATGGAACTAACCGGCATTAAAATAGCTGCCACCATCGGCGATAGGTTGGCTGTTAATGCGAAACTCAATCCCACAAAATTGTACAGGATGGAAATGATCCAGCTTGTCACTACCACTTTTTTTCCTGCCTTTGCATAACTTAAAAAGGCGCCTAGTTTGTTTACGTTATTGCTATCAAGAATGCCATCGCTTGCCGGTGTAAACTGGCTGGTGTTTTCACTCACGGCAATACCCACATCACTTTGTTTCAACGCACCCGCATCGTTCAACCCGTCGCCTAACATCAGTACACGGCGTTCTGTATTTTCCTTTAATTCCTTAATGTATTCCAGTTTATCCTGCGGCGATTGATTAAACAGCAGGGGAGCTACAGGAAAAAACTCCTGAAGATTCTTTTTCTCGGAATCATTATCGCCGGAAAGAACATGCAGTTGATAGCTTTTTGACTCTAGGCTATTGACCATTTCCTTTACACCTTCCCTGTACAAATTGTGAATACGGTAAAATCCTTTTACATCATTGTTGACAGAAACCCAGACTTCTGCGGAATTCGTTTTTTTATCGGAGAAGCCTGTTATGAATAAGCAGGAGCCCATACGGATTTTCTTGCCGTTAATGGTTCCTTCGGTTCCTTTTCCCGGTAGTTCTTTAAAACCTTGAACACCAAAAGGAATGATGGTATGTATTCTTAACAAATGTTCTTTGACCAACCGGCTTAACGGATGTGCCGAATCTTTTGCAAGCGAACAGATATAGCTTCTCTCTTCCCGCGTAAGCGGTACTCCGCAATAATCAACCGAAGCTTTGGAAACATGTGTAAGTGTTCCTGTTTTATCAAAAACAACAGTGTTTACCCTTGACAAAGCCTCGATAACCGAAGCGTTTTTCAGGTACAACTTGTTCTTTCCAAAATAGCGGAGCATGTTGCCAAACGTAAATGTTGATGAAAGCAGGAGAGAGCAGGGACAGGCAACAATAAGTGCTGCAGAAATTGCAGGTAAAACATTTTTAGGATCAACAATTGCCCAGTAGATGCCTGCAATGGCAGCGAGTGAAAAGAGAACGACTGTAAAATAACGGCTCAGTGGATGAATGAAAGACTTGTCCTTATTCTTTTGTTCACCAAAGAAGTCATTGTTATTCCATAACTGGGTAATGTAACTCTGGTTAACAGGTTTGATTACCGTCAATTCAATCTTGCCACCTAATTGTTTGGCGCCGGCGTAAATCAACTCACCTTTTTTCTTAAGCACGGGAGTGTTTTCTCCTGATACAAAGCTGTAATCGATGCTGGCCTCGCCGCTTATGAGCACAGCATCTGCGGGAACCATTTCACTGTGGCGAACGATGATATGGTCATTCTTTTGAATGCTGCTGATGGTGGAAGGGACTTCAATCCCGTCTTCAATTTTAGTAATACCAAGAGGGAAATAGGATTTGTAGTCGCGGTCGAAAGAAAAGGAATCATAGGTTTTGTTTTGAAACCACCTTCCGATCAGCATAAAGAAAACAATACCGGCCATACTATCAAAATAACCGGCACCGGTACCACTTAGCACTTCATAGCTGCTGCGACTAAAAGCCATTAAAATGGAAAGAGCAATAGGAGCATCGATGTTGAGCCATTTCTGTTGTAAACCTTTGTAGGCAGAAACAAAAAAATCCGATGCGCTGTAAAAGAAAACAGGTAGGGCCAGTAATAAATTCAGATAGGAGAAGAGATGCTTCAACGTTTGTTCGTCAATATTTCCCGAAGAAAAATATTCAGGAAAACTCAACATCATAATATTGCTAAAGCAAAATGCAGCGACACCAATTTTATAAAATTGCTTCCGGTTGGTTTTTTTTGCTTTCTTCTTTTCCGAATCACTCAGGCTGATGTAAGGTTCGTACCCGATGAATGCCAGTAATTCCACAATCTTTCGAAGAGAGGTAGCATGATGATCAAAGCCGATAAAAATCTCTTTGCGTTGAAAATTGGTTTTAGAAAAGTGAATGCCGGGTTGAATGGAATGCAAATTCTCTAGCAGCCAGATACAGGAAGCGCAATGCATTTGAGGTAAATAAAAACTTACCTGGCTTTGCTTTTCATCTTTAAAGGTGATCAGTTTTTGCTGCGCTTCGGCAGTATCTAAAAATGAAAACTTATCGGAATTGAATTTGCCTTTGACTTTAATGCCCGGGGTCGAACTGAGATCGTAGTAATTACACAGTCCATTTTCTTTGAGCAGGCTGTAAACGAAACTGCATCCGTCACAGCAAAAAAAATATCCATCGGCTTCGATGGAACTATCGCAGGCTTCACCACAATGG
>JAGIAB010000525.1:2541-3110 GCA_017745135.1 Flavisolibacter sp. | reverse complement strand
TTTCTTGCTTTGCCTTACCTCGCGTTCGTAGGTGTTTTTGCGGTAACGGGGCAACTGGAGTCTGCGCAAAATCTTTTGATCCTTCCCGTAGTATATGCGCTGTGGGTGTTGCTTTCGCTGGCAAGGGCTATCCGCTATAAATACGATTGGGATTTGAGTAGCAGGGATGCCGGGCAGGAAGTCGTTATTCTTTTCATAAGTCTTTCACCCTGGGTTGGCCTTCCTTTTATCTCTTATTTTAACCTTAATCAATGGATGGAGGCCTGCATTACCAACTTTGGTTTCCTGCTATTGCTGGCACTTCACGTAAACAGGCATATCGTACAATTAAGGAGGGAGCATGAACGGTTAATCGAGTCGGAAAGAACGTTAATGACCTGGAATGAACAATTGCAAGCCGAAGTGGAAAGGCGAACAAGGGAACTGGAACGCATAACCGCAGAAAGGCGTTTTGAGGAAAATTCTCGGCAATTCAACTTAACAAGCAGGGAAAAAGAAATCGCAAAACTCATTTGTGAAGGCTACTCGTACCGGGAAATTGGCGAAGAGTTATTCATTGCTGAAAGAAC
>JAGIAB010000525.1:0-2386 GCA_017745135.1 Flavisolibacter sp. | reverse complement strand
TATTTTTGAAAAGGTCAGGGTATCCAGCAAGATGGAGCTTTACCACAGGCTGGAGAAAGTAACCAGTTCTGCGTAGTGGTTTAAAATACTCAGGTTTGCGTAGTAAAATAGTGAAATCTGCGTATGGGGAAATGTACAGGTTTTGTTACCGATGAGTAAACCTTTGCTATGCGGGATACACGGGAAAAATGGGAGGTACTCATAGAGTTACTCACGGGGATACAAACAGAGCTGCAACTTTTAAATGCGCTGATTAAAACCACCAAAAAGGTTGAAAGGGATTCGCAGGACTTTCTTTTCCTTCCGTTCAAAGGCTCTGAGATTTATCTTCTTGAAAAAGCATTTTTAGATTCAGGAGGGTGCCCTAATGAAAATTATAAAACACTGCTGGAGAAAACCGTCCCTTTCCTTGCCAATAGAAATCAGAAAGGATTCAGTGCGCAAAGCTTTTGCAAGTACAGCGATAAGGTTGATCCGGAAGCCAAGGATAATGTGAAGCGCTTTTTACAGCGAATGATACGAAATATTGACAGCTATGATTAAACAAAAGTTCTGTGTTAGGCTTTTCTGATTTCCTTACACGCCTTTACAGGTCGTTTTCAACAAATTTCGTCTTAATTCAATACCTATATTGTTTACCACGGAATCGCTCAGCTTTTCTTGTTATCGGAATTTAGTTCTGCTTCACTCAATCAACCAATTTCTTTTGAGTACCCCAGAAGCAATCGCGGAGCCCTACAACTTAAAACCAACTTCAGTCATGTAGTAAGAGTTTTCTATCCTTGCCGACTGACGGCTAATACGAACATTGAAATATAGAATGGCAGATTTTTTGCTTTCCTGGGTCTCGCATGGAAGTAAGCACACAGATCAGTTACAAAGGTTACCGGGCTGACTATAAAATCACATCTTTTAATTCTATTATTTACCATGCAGAACTGGTGGAGTTTTCTGGTGCTACGAATGAATATCCCCCGGAACAATTTCATTTTGTAAAAATTAATGATAGAGCCATTGCCAGTTCAGATGTCATTTGTATTGCAAAAGATATACTGAAAGAAATTCAACAAAGTTTGTGCCTGTATAATTAAAAGAAATCAACAAGAAGCCAATCTATGGAAACAGAATGCTACAGGCGGTATCATTTGCTAATTCATATATTCTCAGACAGCCATTTAATATACCCTGCTTTCTATTTTCCCCTTAGTCTGTAAACTACACTTCCAATCGCTGGAATTAATAAAATGATAAGCCAGCAATCCCCAAATTATTTGCCCTGAAAAATATGTTTGTAAACAGGATAAGACCTGCTATTGCCATTTAAAACGGAGTATGTTTTATTGAATTTTCATTAGCAAATTGTTTGAAAAAATAAGGGCAGTCTTTTAAGGCTGCCCTTATTTACAATTTCAAATTTGTAAATACCTGCAACTACCATAGGTAAGAGATAAGTAATTGACGAATTACCACCTATGTGTAATGCTGCAAGGTTTATAGTGCATTAGCGGAACTGATAGAAAAGCCCAACCTGCCAAACTCTGTTTTTAAGGTCTGAATTGTTTTTACTAATGTCGGTTAAACCAAGATTGTAACGGGCATCAATACCGATGTTAGATCTGGTGAGATAACTGGTTCCAAATGACCAGGAAACATCAGTTTTTTTGAAAGAGCTTTTTACTTCCGTCTCAGTGTTTCCGTTTTTGCTTTCAGCACTGGTTAAAATGCCAACCTGCGGTCCTGTTTGAAGACGCAGGCCATTGCCAAACATATACTGTCCGAGCACCGGTACGTTAATGTAATTCAATTTGGTTTTGGCAACATCTGTATATTCAGCGCCTTGAGAGGAATACATTACTTCCGGTTGTACAGCAAAATGTGGACTGACGTGAAAGTGTGCTAAAAGTCCCGCATTAAACCCGGTCCTTTGGTCAGAACTCGAACCATTTGCACTTAAGGCTGAAAAGTTAGCTCCTCCCTTTATTCCTATTTGAGCATGGTGTTGAGCGAACAGTACACCGGAGAGCATCATTACACAAAGTCCTGTCAGAGTGATTTTTTTCATAGTGTTTATTTTGCCTTCTGTTTTACAAAGAAGATACCATAATAGCTTTTTATGGTATAGTTCGCTGTTGTTTCAGTGTCCAGTGTTTCCAACGTATAGCAATTTTTACACTAACCAGCACCGTTAAAGATCAAACCAAACCACCCTGACTGCAAGGCACAGTACTTGCACATACTGCACTATGCCCCTGACCTTCATGAAACGGGAACTAGTGAATAAAACCGTACTCATTTTGTGCTTAATCTTTCTTTATCCTTCTGAAGGCAAAGCCTATTCCGTGCTGGCACATGAAGCCCTCATTGATGCGGTATGGGATCAATACTT
>JAGIAB010000524.1:232-2466 GCA_017745135.1 Flavisolibacter sp. | reverse complement strand
ACGCAAAGCAGTAGCAAACGTCACCCCGTTAATTCTAATCTCATTTTCCTTTTCTTCTTTTTTAGAAGTCACGTCTTTCTTTTCCGCTGCCAAAACTTTCTTGTACAATTTCTTTCCTGTCATGTATTTTTCGAGGTCGGAGTGTACTGGCCCTTTATAATACATTTCCAAAAAAACTTTTCTCAGGCAGTAATAAGTTTCGCGAATAACATCATCATCGGTTTTTAAAACACCCTCTGCTTTTCGCTTGGCCATGTATTCTGTAGTATAGCCAACTAAAGCAGTTACGGTTGTTGTCATGTAAGCGGCAACGGGTGCATAGCGGGCATACACCTGGTCCATGTTTAATCCCGAACGATCAATAGTAGCTTGTCCCAAACCTTTTGATTCTTCATCGTTGTCAGAAAGCAACACCACCCTGAATTTAACTGTTGGTGTATTCCTATACTCAAGGCTCCATCTCTCATCATTTATCTTTTCACGGTCTTTGTCCAGGAAGTAATAACTCAGGTAGGAATTTTTATCACCAATTATAGAAGCTTTTGCATCGTACTTAATATTAGGCGCTCCATTGTAGGCACGGTATTTCACTTTCATTCCATCGGCCATGATAAAACGATATTGCTGGAACATAGTTGGATACGTATTGGCCAGCGAAAAGATGAATGGAGTGAATTCAATACCGTTCTGTTTCATATCCCAATCAAAAGATGATTTGAGGCTATAATCGACAATATCGCCTACTTCAAGATCAGGAATTGCAATTTTCATTTTTTTGAAATTCATCTTGAAAAGAATTGGCTTGTAAATAGCAGGAACGTCAGCCTCCTCTTCAATAGCTGTTGACATATCTACATTATTCTCCCTGCCATTTGCTTTGATGATTTTATATTCTGCCCTTCCGTCCTTGCCCATGGTTACATAATAGAAGGTAGAAAACTTTTCAAGCGAATTTTTATCCTGCAGTTTAATGCGCTTGTGTACATATTCATGTATCCGAACGATGTAAACATTTCGGCCCGAAGCGACACGGGTAAATAAATATTCCGTTTTCTGGCCAATAATAACGGCACTTTCATTTTTCCATTTATCAGGAACAGCAGTTGCTTCAAATTCTTTTTCGATGGTAGCCCCTAATTGAGGCACCTGCGCAAAAACGGTAATAGAAGAAAGAGCTAAAAAGAAGAAGAGGAAGAAGCGGGACATATTCGGTTCAGTTTATTTGGTGAATACAACCTGGTCGTTGTAAAATTTGTTGATGTCGGCAATGAAACTATTCCAAACAGTAAATTCCGACCTTTTCAAAATAGGTTTACTGATCACAATTGTCTTCTTATAAATAATAGCCTTGCCATTATTGGTATACGATCCTTCGAAGGAAAAATCAGGAGTTGTTTTTTTAAATGCGGATGGCAGATAATCCACTTTATAGCCCGCAGGAATTGCCAATTCAGTCTGGACCGTGTAATAATATTTTTGGTCAAACTCATAATCGTTCTTTCTGTCTGCAGACATTTCATAATTAGCGAAGTCTTTGTCCCAATCCATGGTCACATACAGTTCGCTTCCGGCTTTAGTAACCTGGCTGCTTGCTTTAAAATCAAATGCCAGTTGCAAAGGCTTTTGACGATCAGTGAAATCCGGGCTTTTGATATTCGATACTTCTACATTGGCATCACCGCTCTTTATCCAACTGGTCAGCGCATCATTCTTATTGTCCTTTCGTATCGAAGAAAAGATACGTTGCACCATAATTTTTGATTCACCATTGTATTCAATGGTGGACGTTCCCGTAAGTTTATCTTCAGCAATGGACATTTTGGTTGTTTTGCTTTCCTTATTTCTTTGAGCAGGGAACTCGGGAATTTTTTCAAGAATGAAATTCTTTCCATCTTCAATCAATACCTGCTTTCCCTGGATTCGCTGTGCATAATCGTTCAATGCGATATGCTCTTCCGTTCCATCCAGGAAATATTTTTTACCATTAAGAATTACCGTGCAGATCATGTGATTATCTACGCAAAGCGAAGGCAGCGAATAATCATACGGAAGGTCTGAAGTACCAATCCATGTAAGCCTGGCGTCAAAGCCCGCAAGCTTCAGCATTTCCTTCAACAAATTGGCTTTACCCTTGCAATCGCCATATTTGTTTTTAAAAACATTTTGGGCGGCATCGACGAGGAAATGGAATTCTCCAATCCCGAGCCGGGCGAACAGCGCGCAGCCTAATTCCC
>JAGIAB010000524.1:0-222 GCA_017745135.1 Flavisolibacter sp. | reverse complement strand
GCATCGGTCTTGAAACCCATAATGCCATTTTCAAAAGCGATATACCGAACATTATCCTGTACCCAATAAAAAATGCTTTCTATTTTTTCAATGTCTGTTTTTTTGTTGAACACCAGTTCATCCACCTTGCTTTTCAGTTCATCAGGCTTGTTGCCAATATCTGTGGTTACAAAATGATACCAGTTATAAAGGTCTTTTACATTTTCAAACAAAACTGTACGC
>JAGIAB010000523.1 GCA_017745135.1 Flavisolibacter sp. | reverse complement strand
GTGGACGGGGTATTCCCCTTGGAAAAGTTGTGGATGTTGTTAGTAAGATCAATACCGGCGCCAAATACGACAGCAAGGTGTTTCAAAAAAGTGTTGGGTTGAATGGAGTGGGTACAAAAGCTGTGAATGCACTGAGTAAGTATTTTAAAGTTTCTTCTTTTAGGGAAGGGAAAGTAAAGGAAGCTGAATTTGAAAGAGGCGTTTTAATTAAAGAGTACAAAGAAGCGAAGTCTGAAGAAGATAATGGTACACTGGTAACATTCGTTCCTGATGATACTATTTTTAAGAATTTCCATTTTATTCCGGAATACCTTGAAAAGCAAATTTGGAATTACTGCTTTTTGAATGCAGGATTGAAAATTATTTTCAATGGCAAATCTTATGTCAGTAAAAACGGTTTGCTTGATTTGTTGACAAGGGAAACCAATGCCGATAGTAATCCGGATGGCATCCGTTACCCCATCATTCATCTGAAGGGTGATGATATTGAAGTGGCGATTACTCATAACAATGACTATGGTGAAGAGTACCATTCTTTCGTAAATGGTCAACACACCACGCAGGGAGGAACGCATCAGGCGGCATTCCGTGAGGCCTATGTAAAAGTCATCCGCGACTTTTATAAAAAAGATTACGAAGCTTCTGACATCCGTGCAAGCATTGTGGCCGCGGTTGCAGTTAGAGTAGTAGAACCTGTATTTGAATCTCAAACAAAAACAAAACTGGGTTCCATAAATGTTGATGAAGGTGGACCAAGCATGCGTCAATTTGTTTTGGATTTCCTCTCAAGGCAACTCGATAACTATCTGCATAAAAATCCTTCCGTTGCCGATGCTTTAAAGAAGCGTATTGAACAAAGTGAGCGGGAAAGAAAAGATCTGGCCGGTATTAAAAAACTGGCAAATGAAAGAGCGAAGAAGGCCAACCTTCATAATAAAAAACTGCGTGACTGCCGTGTTCACTTAAATGATGAACCGCCATCAAAAAACAAGCAGGAGTTTTTTGCCACGCAAAAGAATACTACCATTTTTATTACCGAAGGTGATTCGGCGAGTGGTTCATTAACCAAAGCAAGAGATGTAGAAACCCAGGCAGTTTTCAGCTTACGCGGAAAGCCATTGAATTGCTTTGGTATGACGAAGAAAGTGGTGTATGAAAACGAAGAGTTGAATCTTTTGCAACATGCTTTAAATATCGAAGAAGGACTGGAAGGTTTGCGCTATAATCGCATTGTCATTGCAACAGACGCCGACGTGGATGGAATGCACATTCGTTTACTTATCATGACGTTCTTCCTACAATTTTTCCCGGATCTTGTAAAAGGCAACCACGTTTATATTTTACAAACGCCTTTGTTCCGTGTTCGCAATAAACAGGAAACGATTTATTGTTACAGCGAAGCAGAGAAACAGGCTGCAGTAAAGAAACTCGGGAGCAAACCTGAGATCACACGATTTAAAGGTTTGGGTGAAATTTCTCCTGATGAATTCGGAAGGTTTATCGGCGATGAAATTCGTTTGGATCCGGTTATTCTTGAACATGGCGATCACATTCAGCATTTGCTTGAATATTACATGGGAAAGAACACGCAGGAAAGACAGGAATTTATCATCAATAATTTAAGAGTGGAGTTGGATACCGTAGAGGAGATAGTTGGATAATTGTAAATTTGATTTTATGCAGACTCAATTTATTACCGATACGAACGGGAAAAAAATTTCGGCCGTTTTGCCCATTAAAAAATATCAAATGATGTTGGAGCAATTGGACGAATTAGCTTGTATAAAAGCTTATGATAAGGCCAAGGCAAAAAAGAAGATGAGCTTTGTAGCCCTGGATGAAGCATTTCGGCAAGTTGAAAAAAACCGGAAAAAGTAATGTATGAAGTAATTATTGAGAAATCTGTAGTAAAGCAATTACAGAAACTTCCCGTTCCGGAATATAATAAAATCAAAAAGCTTTAGCTGCTTTAGCGCATAATCCAAGACCGAACGGTTACCTGAAATTGAAAGGAAGAGATGGTTATCGAATTCGTGTAGGCAATTACCGAATTATTTATGAGATCATTGATGATAAACTCAAAGTAATTGTAATTACAATTGCACATCGCAAGGACGTTTACGAATAAAATTGAAAATTGAAGAACTTAAGTACAATCCGGAAAGCCAAATCGCTGTTTATGAAATGGAACCTGCACAAGGTGGTGCGTCCATTCAGCAGTTCTTTGACGAATGCCGTGAACATGGGACATCTTTCGCAATGGCGTAAGCAACACCCCGTGAATGGTTATAACGATTTTTACCAGGAGAAATGGGATTATAACCGTCGCTACAATTTATATGAAGCTGTAGTAAAACAGGAAGGTTTATTTGATCAACCCATAGATTATCTTGAGTTTGGTGTGGCAAGCGCTGTTTCCTTCAAATGGTGGTTGCAAAGGAATAGCAATTCAGCTTCGAGGTTTTTTGGTTTTGAT
>JAGIAB010000522.1 GCA_017745135.1 Flavisolibacter sp. | reverse complement strand
CGTTTAGCCGTTTCTGTTTGTGTTCTCTCCATCAACAATTCATAAACTACTACAGCCTGCTTGAACGTTAAGCGTTGAAAAAGATAATCAATAAATTGGGAAACTACTTTCAATCCTAAATTAACTGCTTTGTTTTTTTCATCACAAATAAGTATAGTTCTTTCATCCTTGGTCATTTTGTCAAAGGCTCTCCCTGATAAAATAAAAACATCACCGGTTGCAGTTTGAAACGATTTCACCGGCAGTTTCACACTGCCTATACCTATACTGGCACGGATGTCAGCTACCGGCATAGACGATCCCAATAATTTCATAGCAGTTAGTCTTGCCTGCAACAAAATTTGCAAGGCTTTATCCGGAGATTTCATAAAAACCTGGAAGCTGTCGCCTCTGAAAAATTCATATTGGTGCTCCCCAAAAACAGCCGTCAGATTTTTAGTGAGCTTTTTATATTCAGCCTTTGAAAGCTGCGTTGAATTCACAATATCAGCCGTAATAACTGCACCCTGGTTCATGCTATTGTTTTTACGAATATAGCCTTAAAAGACGAATTTTTGTAATTATAGCCTTTAAAGGCGAATTTATAAAATTATAGTCTTTTAAGGCTATAATCTGTAAACTTACGAAACTTTCGTTTCTCCATTACTTCTCTTAATTTAGAAGTGTAAACACAATGAAATGAAGCCTGCCTTTCTTTTTTTGATCATTCTTCATTTTCTTTCTGCTTCGGCCCAGCAAAAAATAATGGGCTTTACAGATGCCAGTGCTGCAAAGCAGAAGGATTGGGAAAAACAATTCGATGCGCAACTGGATGCAAAGAACCTGGATGCGTGGATGAAACATCTTTCTGCTCACCCTCATCATGTTGGCTCAGCGCAGGATAAGCTAAATGCAGAATATATTGCCAACCTTTTTAAACAGTGGGGCTATCAAACACAAATAGAAAGTTACTATGTATTGTTTCCAACGCCCAAAACAAGGGTGTTGGAATTGCTTGGTTCAAAGCCATATAAAGCAAAGCTGGAAGAATCAACACTCAGTCAGGATAACACATCAGGACAAAAATCAGAACAACTTCCAGGCTACAATGCTTATTCCGCCGATGGCGATGTGACAGCAGAATTGGTATTTGTTAATCGTGGTGTGCCTGCAGATTATGAAGAACTCGAAAGAATGGGCGTTGATGTAAAGGGAAAGATTGTGATCGCAAAATATGGCGGTTCATGGCGGGGTATTAAACCAAAACTTGCCTATGAACATGGTGCTGTTGGCTGTATCATTTATTCCGATCCTGCAGATGACGGTTATGTACAGGGGGATGTTTATCCTGAAGGACCTTTTCGTCCGAAAGATGGTATTCAGCGGGGTTCAGTGATGGATATGCCTGTTTATCCTGGCGATCCTTTGACTCCAAATATTGGTGCCACAAAAGATGCCAAACGACTCGATAGAAAAGATGCAATAACCATCATGAAAATTCCGGTGCTTCCGATTTCTTATGAAGATGCCTTGCCTTTGTTGCAATCATTAGCCGGACAAGCGGTTCCTCCATCCTGGAGAGGTGGTTTGCCCATTACGTATCATGTTGGTCCAAGTAAAGAGAAAGTACATTTGAAATTAGAGTTCAATTGGGACATCAAGCCACTTCATAACGTTATTGCAAAATTGATGGGAAGTGAATTTCCCGATCAATGGATTATTCGTGGTAATCATCATGATGCGTGGGTAAATGGAGCATCCGACCCATTAAGCGGAATGGTGTCGGAATTAGAGGAAGCAAGATCAATTGGTGAATTGGCTAAAAAAGGTTTTAAGCCGAAGAGAACCTTAGTGTATTGCGCATGGGATGGTGAAGAACCTGCTTTGTTAGGTTCTACCGAATGGGCCGAAGATCACCAACAGGAACTGATCAAAAAAGCAGTAGCTTATATCAATACCGACAATACTGGAAGAGGTTTCATTAGTGCCGGTGGTTCTCATACCTTGGAGCCTTTTTTCAACCAGGTAATTGAAGATGTGATGGATCCGCAAACGGGTGTCAGCATCAATGAACGCCGTTATGCAAAAGCATTGATAGATGCAGATAAGACAACAAGAGCAAAATTGATCGGCAATAAGTATTATAAAATTGGTGCGTTGGGTGCAGGTTCTGATTATTCTCCTTTCATTCAGCACATGGGAATTGCTTCAATGAATTTAGGATTTGGAGGTGAAGATGCAGGAGGTGATTATCATTCTATTTATGATTCGTATGATCATTACACAAGGTTTGGTGATCCTGGATTTAAATATGGAGTAGCCTTATCCAAAACAACAGGAAGGGTTATGATGCGATTGGCGAATGCAGATGTGTTACCCTTTGATTTTAATAGTTTTTACAAAACACTGAACGATTATGCTTCTGAAGTAAAAACTTTACTGGAGAATCAGCGGAATGAAACAGAAGTGGAAAACAAAATAATAAAAGACAATTTATAC
>JAGIAB010000521.1 GCA_017745135.1 Flavisolibacter sp. | reverse complement strand
ATTGAAACTTGCATTTATGTTATGGTTAAATCCAACTTTCAAATCCGGATTGCCTATAAAAATATTTAGCGGGTCCTGATTATCACGGATGGGTTGTAACTGGTCAATAGTAGGTTGCCTTGTAGTACCTCTATAATTAAATGATAATCTTGTTTGCGGCTTAAAGGTATAACCTACGCTGACCTGCGGTGTAAGATTTAAAAAGTTATAATTATTCCGACGATTACTATCCAAGTCATAAAGCTTCAGTTTTACATTGGAGATGCCGGAACCAAATGCTGCTCTCAATTTTTGTGTGGTATATTTTAAAATGGCAGTTCCGCTATTTGAAAAAACATTTAAATCGAAATTATTACTGAACACATCATCGATGATCGAATATTTTCCCAGGTTGTCTTTGTTATAGGTATTGCGATGAGAAACAGAAGCATTTTCATTATGCGCATATTCCAAAACCGTCGCCCATTTTGCATTTAAGGGCTCACTAAAAGTAATTTTGGAGCCTATTGTCTTTGAATGTCCATTCATTAATTTTTGCTGGTCTGAAATATCAGAGGAATAAACCAGGTTGCTTTTATAGAAATCCGTGTTGGTTTGAATAATGCCGTCTTGTTTGTCATCAACATATCCCAATCGTAATGTTGCAATCAAAAGCCGGTTCTTTTTATTGAAAAGCTGCTTATATTGAATTTCATTATCAATTTGTTTTCGCTCAGTTTCATTATCTATAACTTGTGTGCTTTTGTTAATATAGGAACGGTCTTCATTCAAAAACTCACTGTGTGTATTACTTTGCAACTGGTTTGTTTTATAAACGCCTGCTACTGTAAACCTTAAAGAAGCAAGTGAATCGATCTTCCATTCGTATTTGGCATTTCCGCTATGTTGTTGCACCAGTCCCTTAGTGTCTTGATATTTGTTTTGATAATTGATGGAATCTGTCAATATCTGTGTTAGAGTAGACGCACTGTTATCCGTTGCCAGCCGGTTGTAACGATACGAGCCATTAATGCTGTTTTTATCAGCGTTCCATTTGTTGGTGTATAACCCTCCGGCCGTATAGGAGTGTGGAAGTCCTCGTAAGCTCCAGTCATTAAAATCGTCAGAACTTCCGAAACTATAATAATAGCCGGAAATTTCGTCGTACTCATAGTTTTCTTCTATACCTAATTTCTGCCGGTCTTCCCAGTTCAGGCTACCCGTTGAAATATCGCTTTTCGTTCCGTAAAAAGAAATTTTCTTTTTGCCTGCAAATTTGTTGTACAAGGCTTTCGCATCTACCAGCTTTGAAAAATCACTTCCTGCATAGGCTTTTCCGAAGGAACCTTTTTTAGCATCTTCCTTCAGTTTTATATTCACGGTTTTGGTTTCCGTTCCGCTTGAAATTCCGGTGAGATTTTGCTGGTCGCTCTTAGTGTCATACACCTGCACTTTATCAACTGATTTGGCCCCGATGTTTTGAGTAGCCATGGTAGGATCGTCACCGAAGAACTCTTCACCATCAACTAAAACCTTTCCAACCCTTTGGCCCTGGGCTGTAATTTCTCCCTTGCTGTTTACCTGGAATCCCGGCAGTCTTCTTAAAAGGTCTTCCACTGTGGCGCCTTCTTTTAATTTAAAGCTGTCGGCAACAAATTCAGTTGTGTCACCTTTAATTCGCACCGCACCTGCACTTTTGATAATGACGGCATCTAAAAGCTTAGCCTTCAATGTTAGAGGGATAACACCAAGGTCGGTCTCTGGCTGATTTTTAACCTCGATGTAATCAGCAAAATCGGCAAACCCCGGAAAAGTTACCAGCATAACATAGCTTTCCGGCGCTACATTATGAATGAGGAATTCGCCGGTTTTTGTAGTGCGTGTAAAATAGAGGAGCGCTGAATCCGATTTTTTTAAAAATGAAACAACCGCATTCTGAAGATTTTTTTTGTCCAGCGTGTCGGCCACTTTTCCTTTAACTGTAGATTGTGCGAATGTAAAATGAGTACATCCGATGAAGAATAAACACCAAAGCAGTCTTTGCATGTGGGTTGGTTTGGTTGTTGGTATTTGGTTTAGTGAAAACAAGTTAACAAGTAATGCTCAGGCTACTTGTTAACTTTAGTCTAAAGATTTATAAAAACAAATGAAGATGTATGAACGAGATAGATTCCATAAATATTTTCCGTTTTTTTTAATAATTGTTCAAAATCGTTGGATCCGGGAGTCATTTTTATTCACGGAAATCAAAAGACCGGCAGTATTATTTGGAACAATAACATCCATAAGTGAATAATAGTTAACTTGGAATATTAATTGATGAATTATAGCAAATGACGAAACCGCTGCCATGACGGAACCACTCAGCCCTACATCTGCGGAACGCTTCGAGGACAGGAATTTTGTAGACAGCTCAAAGCCAGTCTGGAATTACTCTATTTTATACGACGATGATATCGCCACCTTTCAACAAGGCACTAATTATTCGCTCTATAAAAAATTTGGTTCAAGGCCGATAACCGT
>JAGIAB010000520.1 GCA_017745135.1 Flavisolibacter sp. | reverse complement strand
ACCCTGGTCGGCCTTACCTGGAGTAACGTCGGCTCTATGCTGAGTTTATCCTGTGATCCCCACCCTCGAGACAAGAGGGCATGTCTGCCTAGGTTTCATCACCCCACAGTGTAAAAGAATGCAAAATGAAAAACTACCAAAGTGAGATGTTGATTCTCATTTCTCATTTTGCATTTGCTTTCAATGAACTTTGATAAGTCAAAAATAGGACGGCTTGCACAATTTTCAAACAATGTTTGTAAAATTTAGAATCCATTCAATATCTTCAATTTTTATTAGATAATTTCAAAAATAAGCTACCAAAATGGCCGAAGAATTGAATATTGACAAATTGGATCTGAAGATCATCCAGCAATTGATGCACGATGCCAGCCTTTCTTATGCAGAAATGGGCAAGAAATTGTTTGTTTCGGCAGGAACCATCCACGTTCGGATCAAAAAATTACAGGATGCCGGTGTTGTCAGCGGGATGAAATTCCAGGTGGATTTAAAAAAACTGGGTTATGATGTGATTGCCTTCATTGGAATTTACCTGGAGAAAAGCTCATTGTACGATACGGTAGCAAAGGATTTGAAAAGGATTCCGGAGATTGTTCGCATGAATTATACCACGGGCAACTACAGCATTTTTGCAGAAATCGTCTGCAAGGATATTGCCCAACTTCGGGCTATTTTACATGATGAACTGCAAAAAATAAAAGGGATTGAACGTACTGAAACATTCATTTCCCTCGAGGAAAGTTTGAACCGAAGTGTGACTGTTAGTAATGACTGAAATCAAGGACTATAGAATTTGTTATTACACTATTAAGGAAATAACAGAATTAGATTTTTCCGCGAATGTTTAACGCATCTCTTAAACCGTTTCCCAATAAATTAAAAGCAAGTACCAATATCATGATGGCAAATCCCGGTGCCAGTGCCAGAATGGGGTTTTGTGTAATAATAAAATTGTAGTTCTCTTTGATCATCAGTCCCCAGCTTGGCTGTGGTGGTTGAACGCCAACTCCCAAAAAACTAAGGCCTGCTTCAATTACAATGGCTGATGCAAAATTGGAAGCGGCTATTACCATCACAGGGCCAAATATGTTGGGAAGAATATGGTGAGTAATGATTCTGAAATTGGAAAAGCCTAAAACCTTGCCCGCTTCTACATACTGCAATTCCCTTGTTACCATTACTTGCCCACGAACCAATCTGGCCACATTTACCCACATGGTTAATCCAACAGCAATAAATACCTGCCAGAATCCTTTTCCCAACAAAAGCGTAATAGCAAATACTAGTAACAAAGTTGGAATGCTCCAGATCACATTGATCAGCCACATAATGATGTTATCTGCTCTTCCCCTGAAATATCCGGCTACGGCCCCGAGAATAATTCCAATGCTAAGTGAAATTAACACTGTTATTAATCCAACACTTAGGCTTACTCTTGTGCCCACAATCAGACGGCTTAAAATATCACGACCGTATTTATCGGTTCCTAACAAAAACTTCTTTGTTTCTATAGGAGTACTTGCCAAAAACTTTTTGTGATAAGCGATCCGTTCTGTTACACCTTCATCAATAAATTTTTCTGCAATGACGCTATCACTGGTTTGTTCGTAAGTAGTAATGGGGATGTAATCAAATTGATCAGGACTGCCTGATAAAATTTTTGATAGGAATCCGGTTTTTTGTGGTTGAGTTTTTTTAACCAGCAAAAAGTTTTGAGTGAAACCAGGTTTTTCTCCGCCAATTTCGAGAATGATCCTGTTGGCGAATGGCGAAGGATCGGGTGCAATGACATAACTGAAAATGGCAACCAGTATGGAGAAGATGATCATCACCAGGCCAGCCATCGCTCCTTTGTTTTTTTTCAAACGTCGCCAGGCGGATTGACGAAATGATAGTGATGGCTCATTCATTGGAGAAAGATAAATCTATTTTGTTTTTCTTCCTTTCCATTCATACTTGCCAAACTGGCTTAGCAGACCCACAAAAACAGTATAAAAAATATGAAGCGGCTGAAAAAGAAAAAGAAATTTTGCCAGCTTTCTTTCATTATAAAATTTAGCAACGCTGTACACAAAAGGTAATTCGATAATTGTTTTAAGAACCCAGAAGCCGAATGTATACCACCAGTAAAAGCTATTAAACAACGAAGCAATGAGCAATGCAATGAATAAGCAATTGAACAGATAAACAAAAGCCAGTACGGCAATAATTCTGTAATCGTCGTAAACAAGCGTTTTGCTGGCCCATCTTTTTCGCTGCATGAAGAAATCCTTCCATGTAAACATTGGCTGCGTACTGACGATAGCGTCTTTGTTTTTTAAATAGAAGGTCTTTTCCGGATGCTTCTTCCATATTTTATGCATCAGCAACATGTCATCACCGGTGGCTACTTTGTCAATGCCTTCAAAACCGTTCACTTCCAGAAAAGCTTCTTTTTTATAAGCAAGGTTGGCGCCGTTGCACATAGAATGAAAATTGGCTGAAACGCTTGCCGCCGTAATAC
>JAGIAB010000051.1 GCA_017745135.1 Flavisolibacter sp. | reverse complement strand
GGAAGATACTCCCTTGTTTGCTGTTCGCGAACTGCAAACAGAAAGGCAATCAGAAAAAGTTATACTGAAAAAAGTAACGGCAAAATAATCTATGAATATGAAAAACTACTACTTCAATATCCAATCCAAAGGTGGGGTTGGCAAGTCAATGCTTACGTATTTTCAGGCATTAAAATATGAAAATGACGACACTGCCGCCTTTATTGATCTGGATAGCTCATCGCATACCAGTTCTCAACAACTTGCATTTACAGCCCATAAAGGCCGGGTCTTTGAAATAGAACTATTGGACGGGATAAAAAGGATCGACCGGGAACAATTATTTAAGGTCCTGGAAGCGCTTAATCAGACTGAACACAAAGAGATATTTATTGACTTTGGATCTTCAGAGAGTGACCAGTTACTGAGGTTGCTTACAATCGATTTTTCAATTGAAGAATTTAAAGAATTTGAAACAATGCTGGAGGCATCATTTTCCTTCAATATTGTGGTGGCAGGCGGAACTTCGTTCGCTCCGTCATGTCAGTATATGAAAAAAATTTCGGAAGCAATTGCTGGAAAATTCCCAATTAACTTGTTTGTTAACGAATTCACCTTTAAAAACAACCAGGACCTTATAGTTGAAGTTCAGGCTTTCGGTAAAAATTCGAAGGGAGTAGTTAAAAAAGTTATTCCGTTCGGCAATATATTTCCCGACCGGGCCTCTGGTATCGAAATAATGAACAATATAAAAGAAGGGAAAGGCCTTGATGCCTATAAATCGTTTGCAGCCCGGTTACTAATAAAAAAGGAAGTAGCCAAAATCTAACCGATCATGACTGAGTATGAAAAAAAACTGGAACAATTCAGAACGCATTATAAATTAAAGTATGGCGTCGAATTGGATGATGTCACCCTTTATTTCTTCGTAAGGGTAAATGAAATGCAAAAGGATTTGAGAAGGGAAATTAAGAAAATCCCGGCAGTACGATTTCGAAGTGGCTGGGACTATTTCCTATATGGCTTAGGAAAGAATATTCCACTTATTATGATCGCCGTGTTATTGTTTGTTATCATAGTTGTTATTACCAAAATATTATTCAAATGAAATTAAAGGAGAGTACATGCAAAAGCTGGCTACTCTCCTTTAATATCTATTAAAGCGTGAAATATCATTAATTTCCATCAATATCGAAATCAATGATCCTCTTCAAGGGAATAAAATAAGCCGCGCAGCCGACGCTGTTTTCAATACCCAAGGCGAGAATTGCTTCTTCTTGAAACCATTCTTCATCCATATAAATTTGTGATTCCGGCCAAATTACGAGCATAAATGCTTCTGCAGCCAAGTACATCATTTTTTCTTCTTTTGTCATTTTTGCGGAGTTCATAAGAATTGAGTTTTAAAATAATTTGAAAATATTTAATGAAAAATCATGGTTAACCTGTACACCATAAGGTTTTTGATACTTGTTACCATAGGTGACAATTGGTACAAATACCATATCCAGCATCCTGATCAAATTTTTGCTGTTCCTGAACATTTCCATAAAAGTAATTTCCACAACATCCACAGGTAAACCATGCTCTTTCATGGCCTTTTGGTTTACCGACTATCAACTGTGCGTTTGATTTCATGATCAAAGTTGAGGACTCAGCTTCTTCAAGATATTTTGCCAGGGTTTCGGCTCCTTTAATCCAACCATTTGTAATCGATTCTACCTGTAGATACGGAGAATTTACAATATCAATCTTTTGTCGCAATATTGCTAACTCAAGCAACATGGTATCAAGGTGCCCGTCGGGAACCGCATACATAAAGAACTTACCGTCCTTACTCTTCCATTTCATTACCTGATAAGTTTGGAGCTGGCCACTTTTAATTCTAATTGCCGCTTGCAAGGCATTTTGGACTTCAATAATTTCGTGCGTTCTTGCTTCGTAATACATAATAATAAATTTTTGAGATGAACAATTATTTAATGCCATTTCAACCGGGCCTACCCTTGACCGGCCATTAGCATAGCATTGTGTGTAAAGCCAAAAGGAACACTGAATAAATGATGGATTTGTGTGTAGGCTAATGCCATGCCTCAAAAAATAAATTTTGCATGGCATGTGTTTATGCGGTAGTCTTTTGGCTGCAGTCAAGGGTAAGCCCGAACTTTGCAATAAATAATGTGAATATTTACACTCAGTATTTGAATTTCAAAAGTTAGATATCCAATAAAGTCAGATGAAATTAAGAGATAGCAGAGGGCGATTTGTTAAAAGAGCAGGGTTACTCAAACCCGACGATACTTTATAGAATAAATGAACATGCGAACAAATGAAGGAAATAATTTTATTTTACCAATTACTCCCATTTACAAAATAGGAATTCTCACATCCCTGTTTTCAACAATCTTAAATTCATATTCAAATGAATCAATTTTAGATATAAGGAATCCTTTACGGCGTTTAAATGCCCCGCGCTTTATCCTGAATAGGTTATTAGTGTCAAGGAGGTTTTTCCTTGGAACCATTTTTTTGAACGCCCTTGAGAGATAAGTTTCCAAACGCTTACGTTCTTTATCAATTTGCTCGTCTGTAAGAGGAGTTCCATCTCTTAGCAGGAACCTGACAAACGCGACAACCGGGTCAGCGTAACCACCTCTTACAGCAACTTCAATTTGGTTAAAGTAAATACCTGCAGGGATTTTGATTTCCAAATTGCATTCCCCTTCAAATATATCAGCTTCCAGGAAGCGCTCCCTGCCAATAAATGACCTGGAGATGGAATCATACGTAACCTTGCCTTTTGAAATATAATTATAAGAATAGGCATTTGAGCGTAGAAATGAATCTATCAGCTCAGTAATCTCCTCTTCGATTTCAATTCTTTTTTCTCCGTTTCTGTTAAATGGGACGATCCTTACATACTCCCGCCCGCAATCTCCTAATTGCCAGGTAACCGAAAGAGCATTGCCATTTTGGGAAAATTGATTGCAATAGTCTGCGATGCTATTTTCTAAATAAGTGTTCATGATATAATATTTGATTTTGAAGAATAGTTTTTAGTACTGAGACTTTGTAAACGCCTCTACGAGATCTTCCACCTCCTGCTCAGATTTACATAAAGAAATTTTCGAGTGAAAATCCCTGATGGTCCTAAATGAGATTAAAGGAGAGAAAAAATAATCTTTATACTTTCCTCCAATCCAGACTAAAACCCGATAATGGGAGGTCATATATTTACGTAGCTTTAACGCTTCCAATCCAGCATCGACGTCCTTATAATTTTTAAATTTAGAAGCACATTCAACCATCCTGTTGTATCTTCCAAAACGTTGTAGGCCGGATTTCGATTTCTTTGGTTTTGGCTTTGTACGCCGAACCAGGTCATTCAAAAACTGCTCGTAAGTACAATCAGGATATTTTTGTTTTATAATATCAAAGGCAAACAAGGGCTCTTTTTTCCAAAGCCTTCTTGCAAGCCGCAGGCGACGAAGACCAGATAGTTTTTCGGGAGATAATTTTCTTTTCATTTGTATTGATTTAAGTAATTGCAAAAGGTTAGCAATTATTGGGCTTACGATCATTTAGAGTTCTCCATTTTTTGAAAATGAGTAGTATGATTCTTTTGAAATAATAAAGTGATCAAGCAGCGATATATCAAAAAGACGGCAGGCATCTGCTAATTTGGCGGTTAAGAACCGGTCTGCCTTGCTTGGTTCCAAATTGCCACTTGGGTGATTATGGGCTAATACTATACCTGTAGCCAGCGATTTAAGAGCGCTTGCCATAATCAGCCTGACATCACAAACTGTTCCCGCTATCCCGCCACTTGTATGATTATAAATTCCTAATACACGGCTATTGTGATTTAAGAGGATTACCTTAAAGTCTTCCCGAATCTGTAATTGATCACGGTCCCAAATTTCTAACAGGAGCGCATAAACGTCATCACTTTTATTCAAAACCGGAAGTTCTGAGGGATTGAATTCTCGGTTATAACAAAGATGAATTTCAGGAGCATTAAATGTTCTTACGTTTTCGATCATGGTTTCCATAACAAATTGTTTTTATGATTAAAAAATTATTATGGAATTGCTCCAGTCTTTTTCCGACCAAGTCCAAGAAGCAACGGAATAAATAGCGCAGCGGTTTATGCCGGAATTTCTTGTGGCGCCCAGAGGTAAAAGACTAAATTCATGGAAGAATAATTATACTAATGGTTTGTATTTCTTAAATAGATTTGCAGAAAGAGTACTTACTAACCCATTACAAAGGGGCATCCAACAGGATGCCCCTTTCTTTTAGTAGGAAGAAATAGCTTGAATTAGGTATATGCAGCTCCGGGATGATTTCTTTACTTTATCAATCAAAATCTAAACTGCAATTTTATGAAAATCAAAGCCCCCCTGCTATGCGTTTTTATAACGCTCATTACGCTTACTGCTAACTCCCAGGTCAACCATAATTTCGACTCAGTACGAAATTTCCAGCGAAATCTTGATTCGCTATTGGAACTTGATGCCAAAAAATTTAACCGAGAACCGTTAATGACTTATCCGGCATTAGATGTATTTATGGCTCAGAAAGTGAATACATATCTTACCGGTACAGGTGACTTATCTTTAAACAAAAGCTATTTCATAATTGATCCTTCAGATGGATCTTTATTTATTGGCTACAACAAAAGCACCAGCTCCTTGGAGACATTCAAAAGAACTCGTTATATTTTCACTGGAGGTTTTAAGGCAAATGTTGCTGACGCCTTTTCAACTATTTACGAAGGGAAAAAACGGAAATGGTCCGAAAATATGGGAGCCCTAATTAGGCTTACCGTTCTTGGCCGTGGAATCATCAGCTATGATGGCAAAAGGCAAAAACAGAAAAATAAATTGGCAAATTTCATGATGACAAAGTATTACCGGGCACAGACTTCTCAATTGATTGACACTCTTATGAGGTCAGACTCTTCCATGTTTGAATATTCAATTCGTAATATAAAAAATGAAGAATTCCAAAATAGCCTCAGAGAATCGTTCTATGACGCCAATAGAGGGAAATACATAAGAAAGTATATCAACGACGAAGTGGATCATGTAGACAATGGAAAATTGTATTCAAGCTTTAGAAACTGGTGGCTTAGTTTTACTTTTTTCATTCCTATTACATCACAACACTTTTTCACCAGCTCAATCATAAGCCAACACCTTAACGATTTCCGTTTATATAATTTCGAGGGAACTGTCACAGGTAATATTTTATATGAGCGACAAAAAACCCGATGGCTGGGAATTGTCGGTGTTGGAGGGTACATTCAGAATAATATCAATACTGACAAGATGAAAAAATATTCAGCTGCAGATTATAAAACCGCTGGAGGTGTCGATTCAACCAAAATAGATAATTTGGAGATTGATAACGTCTACCTTGGGGACTATTCAAAATATTTCACACCATTCATAAGAGTTCAGGCCGTAAGTCTTTTCGCTTTAGACAAACATATTGGATTAAGTTTTTTAGCTGAAAAATCGTTTGGAAAATACAACCCTACAAATTATAAAATTGGTATCCCATTCTATTTGCCTGGTAAAGACGATGACACAAAAGTGAACTTTGAAATACAGTTTAAATGGACGGATTTCTATAACAAGATATATCCTGATAAAAAAAGAGGAGAAAAGTTTTTGTTGGGAATCAGTGTGGGTGTCCCATTATCAAGTAAGATTTATTAATTCCTGAGATGTAAACCCTAAATGCGCTCAACGATAAAAAAATAACCCAGTAGGCATTGCTCAAGGGGCATTATAGTTTAAAATAATAATGCGAGGATAGCCTTGAAATGCCTACACCTTTTCCGCGCGCCGGCGCCAGAGCCCAGCGGAGGCTCGCCCGGCGGGCCGGCCAAATCAAACCGGTATAGGTGAAGTGTTAAAGCTTTTGAGATTGTGGAAAAAACCGCGGTTAAAGATCATGCCTTCCATAAATAATTCTGAAAGCAGAGAGCCGCCCAGTTCGGCAAGTGAGGAATTTATAAAAAGGGATTGTTTGTAAAGGGCTTCTGCGAGTGAACAGCTCGGGGTGTTGTCGTCGTTTCCTGACTCCTTCAACAACTGGCCAAACTCTTCAGTGATTAGCGGAAGCGTATCTACCGGCTGAAATTTTTTAGAATCAGGTTGTTTTACTTTTGATAAAGTCGAAAACACTACCTGCCCCGTATGTCTGCTATTCCCAAAATCAATATAATATGTTGGGCGATTACGTGTGTAATGACTGGTATCTCTGGCCATCCATTTCAAAAAGTCCACAATAAAAAGCCGGGATGCAACATTATCCACACATCCAACAGTAATAACCGCGGTAGTTGACTCACCATGTTTAGAACAATATTCCTTGTTATATCGGGAGGGAACAGCTTTCCAGTTTGTGCCAAAAGCACGATTTATTCGATTGATCAACACCACTGACTTATTCAAGCCAACTTCAGCGGAAGTAAAAAGTTGGCGTCCACGGTTGGCCTCGGAAATAATATCATCATCGAAAAGCCTGACATGCAGCCCACACCGGCCACCGGCTAATAGGCAATGATTGATCCGGGCAATACCGGTGAGTAGCTTGCTACCGGTGCCGCCAGCTCCAATGATATTGACAGTAATTGGGTTTAAAGGGTTCAGAAGTTCAGATGGTGCAAAATGAACGCGAGGTAAAGAATTTGTGATCACGGTAAAAGGTTTTTAAGTAAAAGTTTTGCGGGATTTAGCACTGAAACCGGGAATACGTTATTTTTTACGGTCTGCTGTTGCCAAAGTTGGATGATGTTAGTTTTAACGGGCTGATGATTGTCGATAAGATGTGAGAACCGACTACCCCAGAAATAAATCTGCCATTTTTGGATAAAATCCTGAAGGCTTTCGTCATTGGTAAAACTTACCGGAACGTTACCCAAACAAACAGCACCAGTCTTGTACATATTAAAAAAGGGAGCGTGGAATAGTGGTGTGTTCTGGTCGGGTCTCACTTTAATTTTAGTCGCAAAGATTTTCAGGTCATGTTTTGACGCAACCCATACAAGGCCGGGTACTTTTGCAACCCCATCATCGATGCCAAGAGATTGAATAAAAAACATTGTTTGCATACCTGGTGTCGTGTACCAAATTACACGTTCTTCATTTGGTGTAAAATCTACATGAAGCAGATTTTCGGGGATTATTCCATTGAAATGCAAAAAACGTTGCTTGGGGTCATTTTTCTGTTCAAACATTTTTCGGAGCCTCGCTATTTCATTTTTTGACAATGGGTGTGCATTCATGGGTGTTCCGGCTTCAGAGAAATCATAGCTTTCTATATAAAGCCCGTCATTATACCCTGAATGTTCGCTTTGCATATAGAATACTAACGCCTTGTGTGGCTGATAGGAAATCTTAAAGTCGTTGGTAATATCATTAAATTTCATAGTCATAATCATTTAAAAAGCAAGTAAATTGATGAACAAGATCAAGTAGCTGATCTTCAAAATCGAAACTGGTTACAGGGATTTCGTTAGCAGCATTGAACACACGAATTTTAAGAGGCACTTCTTTCGTCGGCTTTTCCTGCAAATCGGCTTCTACGCATTCCATAAAATGTTCAAAGAGAAAATGGTTGTCAGACCAAAAAAAACACGCCCACTGCTCCAGTCGCACCAGTTCATAATAGTCGTAACGATCAAAATATTCTGAGGGAATGTTTGTATATAAAGAATGTTGCGGGAATTTTTCGGCCAGTTCGATGAACCCGTTGCAAATTGTTTTCAACTCCATAGGGGACTGCTCCTCGATTTCTATTTTGCCGATAGCCGATTTAATTCTTTTTGACGAAAACGGAACGTTCATATCGGGATATATACTACTGGCAAATGTTTGCACTTGTTTTACTGCTATTATCTGTTCGTGCCAACAGTCTTCGTCCTCACCTTCTTCGAGATTATCCAATTGTTCTCCTGCCCACTCTTCCAATCGCTCATACTCATTCCAAGCAAAACTGCCATTAATCAATCCAGCGAAACCCGCATTATGACAGAGATACCGACTGATTTCGAGAACAGCAGGACGTATGTTCTTATTCTTGTCGTCCTTTAGTATGTTATAGATCGGTCGGAGCGGAATGAAATACAAATCGAATTTTGTATTATACTCCTCAACGGTTACGATGCATGTTTCATTATTGTCGTCATGCGCTAAAATGCTGGTCAAACCGGCTTCTGAAATCTGGTCGCTGATCCTTTCGTAACTACTGGCTATGTTGTGCGGAAATGGCAGATGAGGTCTTTTGGGCATTCTCCAACCGTACTCCCTGCAGACTGCCTTTGCAGATTGAAAGAACTGCTTTTCAGTGTTAGTTATTCCATGTACCGGAGATTTGTAAAGAGGGAGAAATGCCATTTTTAAAAAACCATTGGGGTCAAATCCTCTGGCGCACTTTGGAGTTGATCTTCCCGAACGTCTCTTGCGTCCGGGATGCTGTTCAATTTGTCGATCAATTTGTGAAATCGCTGATATAGTTTCCATACTTCTGCTTCTTTGTCAATGTTTACTGTTTTATTTGGCTTCAATTTTTTCATGATTGTTATCCTTTGGTCCCCATTGTGGTGACAAACACGAAAACGAGTTTGTCGTTTTTGATTTCCGGCCCTTCAATTCGCGCCGTTGTCAGAATGGGATATGTGTTAGAGTAAAAGTTCAGGACGGCTTCAGGGGAAAAGGTGATAGAGGGATCGGCTAATTGGATCTCCTGTTCCTTGTCGGTAAAATGAAAAGCGCGTTGTAATTGAGTAGTAATTAACATTGTAAGTGTTTTTGGAGTAATTAAAATAGTTCGGGAGCAAATTTTTCTGTCAGGGCCTTCCTTTTTTCTTCAAGCGCATCGGCTTGCTCGGGATACTCAGCAGGATCAGGTAAAGCCGCTAAAGCCTGCCTGTGTTTCCCCTCTGCGTCCAGTTCCTCTACTTTTTTCATGCTCTCATTGAAACGTTTTGTTTTTGCATCTTCCTCCTGACCCTTTTTAGATTTGTTTTCCTTTTCCATAGCAGAAGCCGCCTTTGCTTCTTTCAATTGTCTGTTATACGCCTCCATGTTTAGCATCAGCGAGGAAGTGGCTTGTAAAGGCTCAGTTAGTGTAGGGAAGAAATCCCGGTTCAGTTCCGCTGCTTTTACTGTTGCAGTGAATGGTGTTATCCGATGACGTGCCGGGTCATTGCACTGCTCATTTTTCAAATAAACAGAAATCGTCTGCACCTCGTCCGGGAGCGTTCTTACAGAAATAATGAGATCGCCCTGAAGTTGTAAATCTGCGAGTAGTGTAAAAAAGTTTGTTTCCATCTGTTCGTGTTTTGTTCGTTAAAAAATTATTTTCAAAAGAAAAAGGGAAAAAAGAAAGCACGGACAAAGCCACTCCTTATGGAGCGCCAAATGGAAATAGCATTAATTGCGGAGGGCGTGCGGAAGGCTTACAATCGGTTATCAAAATGAGCGGTTCCATTTGGCCATTTTACGTAATGGTCTGGAAAATGGGAGTGGCTACCTTGCTGCACTTTTGACCCGCTTCATTTGAAATAATCTTATTGCTATGTTCTTCGTTCCATTAATTATTTTGAGGGCATTTACAGAGAATGTTTTGCGTTGATGCCATTAATTCTATAGATGAATGGATTGCGACGCAACCAGGATCCCATGGAATGCCAGTGTTGGTATTATATCAAAAATGAAACGGAGTCACTAACAGACCTGCAGCGGAGTATATCCGCAACTTGCTTAGGTATAGAATTCTCAGAAATTATGTATATTGAATTATGGAAAAAATAGACCTGACGAATAATTCGCACTTCGAGGTATTGCTGGAAAATGAGGAGGCCCGGTTTTACGCGAGCCTCCATTTCGACCACACTCCAGGATTTGACGGGCCTGTACCAAATGTTGAGCAAGTACATTGCTATATGCTTGAGCCAAATCAGGGGAGTTTAAATTTCGTGCTTCAATACGATCCTTCCAATTATTTATATTTTCCAACACGAGATTTTCCTAAAATTGACAGCTTAGTTTTGGATGAACTCAATCTGGCCATTAAAAATCATTTGGAAAACTTAAGGTGATGGCTAAAGATCCGTTTGATTCGATTGGAACACAATTTAGTTTTGTTGCTCATAATGTGACGTTAACTTGCGAACGTCTGAACCTTCCACGAGTTATTGCATTCAGGGTAGCTTTTAGTAGTTCCAGATTACCAATTGTAATAACAAAAGCTAAAGGTGCTGACAAAAGCAATTTTTGGACTTCAGTTCCTGAAGGGCGTCAACAGGAAGCTGAGGGCGTAGGAAAATTAATTGAAGAACATCTAAAATCAAAAGATCAATAATATGTGCTATTATAATGGGCAAAAGGTTACCCGCGATGAATTTATCCGACTAAAGCATCTTGAGAAATTGGTATCGAAATACCAATTCCTAAACCGTGACGTAATTAATGGCTTTGATTTTGGGAAGAGTGCTGTGTTGATCCCTACAAAGAAAGAAAATGGACAAGAAGATGTAGAGTTGGTACAAATGGAATGGGGGTTTATTCCAGATCCTCTGACCTGGCCATTTTGGGAAACCAGGGAACAGGTAAATGTGGGCAGATATCCACATAAAGATCATAGAGGAAATTTTGTGGAAGGATTGAATTTCTTAAATGCAGTTTCAGAGGAAATTTTGTTTAAGAATAAAGTCTACCGAAAAGCAGCTATTGACAGGCGCTGCCTTTTTTTATCTTCCGGTTTTTACGAGTGGCGTCATATTTTTCCAATAAACAAAAAAACAGGTGAGCGTAGAAAGACTTCTGTAAAGTACCCGTACAGGATTGGCTTAAAAGACCGGGAGTTTTTCTGGATGGCCGGGATTTGGCAACAATGGGAAGATGCGGAAACCGGGGAAGTTGTTGATACGGCGGCTATCGTTACGACGAAGGCTAATCAGCTCATGAAGCAAATCCATAATACAAAAGAGAGGCAACCTACAATGCTTTCAGATGGCCTTGCCTGGGAATGGATCTTTGGAAGTTTAAACGAAAAGAGAATTCAGGAAATTGCATCGTGGCAAATTCCTTATGAGGAATTAGATTATTACACGTTAGCTAAAGATTTTTTGAGCTCTCATGATCCCTTAAAATCTTACTACTACCATGACCTTCCGCCGTTGGAAGTGCCAGGAGGAGATTTGAATACGGCAGTCCCTGCTGGTGACCAGCAGTTAGGACTATTTTAAAACTAATTGTAACTGAACCGATATTTTGACATTCAAAGAAATACTACCTGTTATTTATAATATCTTGACGACTATTTATTTAAGATTTTGTTTTTCCGATTAAATTGTTTAACTTTCAAATCAATTAGTTTTTCACTACTTTTGCACCGTTTTTATTCACATGCTTTGATCTAATGAATATGTCTACGGCCAAATTAAATTTGTCGAACATACTTAAACCTAATTCAACGTTACAGTCCTTTCAAATCCGGGACACCAACAAGGCTGTCAATAAGATGATATCTGAAACCAACAAGAAGCAGGAAGAAACGCTTAAACTTAAAGAGGTAAATCCAGAAAGTTTAAAGACGGTCGTTCAATTTTAATGTTAAACTTGCTGCGACTTGATCCCAGTACTCCGATTTAACGATGATACGCTTGCAGAATCTTTAGCTAATCGCTATACGACCCCCGATGTCATCAAATCAAAAAATCATTTCTCGTATTTTAAATACTACTTGGGGCCTAGTGGCATTTGTGCAAAAACAATAGTAATTGAGGATCAATATATAAGCAAGGACTATTTCAATGATTACGCGTCATATTACTCTCTTTGCTTTGAGCCGTACCCAAAGTTTTGCCGACGAGTACATTTCTTTTCATCAAGTTTCAATACAGAAGAATTTGAAAAAGCGTTGACGGAATCAAGTGAGGAATTCTGGCAACATTATCTTGGCTTTGTCGTTGTGAAGCCGATTCCTGTAAATGCAATTGGTTTCACTGTTCTTAAAACATACGAGGCAGGCAAAGACATGCACGGCCGTTATTTTTGGGGCTTGAAAACATACACGGTTCATTTGTTTGGCAGAGAAATTAAGGTTGAGTCCCTTGCGTTTCAGGAACAGGACAGAGTGCTTGCAGCATGCGCCACCACTTCTATCTGGTCTATGTTAAATAAAGTGACTGGTGATTCTCATCCAGTGTATAGATCACCAAGTCAGATAACAAACGATGCAGATAAAATTTCGCCTGATGGTAGTCGACTTTTCCCAAACAAAGGATTAAATGTATTGCAAATTTGCCAAGCTATTTTAAGTTCAGGCCTAGTTTCCGAGGTTAAGCAGCCAGATATGAAAAGGATACCTACCGGTCAGAGGGTTTTCTCTGGAAGCTTGCTCAAGCAAATGCTAAGAGCGTATTCGGGAATTGGTATCCCCATTATTCTGGTGATACAGGTTCCGACACCAAATGGATATCGATCACACGCAATAACAGTTTCCGGGTTCAGGCAGGAAAGTCCGGGTAGTTACCAACAGTCAAAGAATACGTTATGGGTAGCTGACAATATTGCCACAATCTACGCCCACGATGATCAGTGGGGCCCATTTACTAGAATTAAGTTTTTAGATGACGGAATTGTAACTAAATGGACGGAGAACCATGCAAATGGTGACCCAACATTTGTAATCGCGGCAGTCGTTTCTCTATTTCCGAAGATTCGTATTTCATACGAAGATATAAAAGCAATTGTGTTAGGCATGAATGTTATTCTAAGT
>JAGIAB010000519.1 GCA_017745135.1 Flavisolibacter sp. | reverse complement strand
GGCTCCGGCAAGTCCTCCTCCTAAGGAAGCAATGGTTTTCATGACGTTCGTTTGAAATAATTACTAAAAAATCAATGCCAAGTGCAGAGGAATGTGGGCAATTGTTGAATAAAAATGGTTGATCAGTCATGCCTTTTTAAAGCTTTACACTTTCAATATTGAAATAGCATAAAAGTTTTTTCAAAATTCTATTATGCTGAAAGCACGGCATTGCTCCTAATGATGGCTCATTTGAATCATTTGATAAATTGGGTGCAGGATACCAGGAAGAAAGGGAATAATAATAATAACTGTGCAGAAAAGTTCTTCGATTCTGCGGAGCATAATTGGAAGGTTTGGTGTTGAAGTTTTATCTTCCCTGGTCGGTATCCGTCCTGCTGTCACCACTGGCTGCTTTCCATTGAGGTTGCTGGCCCAGTTCGGAGCCTGCCATTCTTTCTTCTCTTTCCGTTCTTATCGTTTCACGCGGCTCATCAACTCCAACATGATGCGTCTGCACCAGTGTCCATCCCATAAAGCCGGCAACAAGTGTGCACACAAAACCTGCAATCGTCAATGGAAGTGCATAGTACAATTGCGGTGTTGTGTCATTCCATTCGTTGTACAGCATAGCAGCGTTAATGGCAAACAATGCCAATGCAAGAACATTAAACACAAGATGAGTCACTCCTGTTCTTTTAGGTTTTGTGTCTGAAGGAATGTTCAGCCAGTCAATAAAACCTGGAAGCGCCGCTAAAACAGCCATGCAAACGCCGGCGATGTTTGCTGCCAACCCTGCCTTGAACCAAAACATATCGGCATTGTTGTTATAAACAATGTAACAAACCATTGCAGCTGTGTACAATGTTATGGGAAACGCAACCAGCATAGGGTGAACGGGATGTCCGAAAATTTTTACTTTACTATACATGGTTTTGTTTTAGAAAAAGGCGAAAAAATTATGCCATCTTACGTAGATCTTTTTGAAATTTTATATGAGTTATGAACAACTCAAAAGTGTGATAAAGAAGGCAGAGTTACCTAATAACTACAGAGCCTAATTTTTTGGAAAGTTCGATTTCCATTTGTTTTAAATGCTGATGAGTTAAAAACAAAGTGGATTGTTGCGAAGGATCTGCTTTTTCAAGATCGGATTGGTTTTGGAGCAAAAGACGTTTGATCTTTCGAAGCTTTAAATAGTTGATGGCCGATTCTACTTCATTATGGGTATTATCCTTTCCTATATTTAAATAACTCATCAACACAGCTTCGTTCTCTTTTTTGATGGTATTGAGAAAGCTTTTGTAATCCTGTTCGAAAAGAGATTTTTGATAACCTGTCGATTGGCTTAATTCTCTTTTCCAGTGAATGCTTTCCTCGAAAGGAAAATGAAGAAGAGAAACAGCTAAGGTGCTTAAATTTTGATCGACATGATAAACAAAATAATTTTTGTCCGGGGTATGATGATTGGCTATTTGTTGTTTGTATTCTTCAATCAGTTTTAAAACCGTTTGATTGTCTATGAGATCATCTTCAGGCAATTCGGAAAGTACATGCTCTGCAATCAGTTCCTGGTTGTTCCATTTTTTGGTTCCGTGTTCCAGTAAAATTCTTGCGATCTCTCTTTCCTGCAAATCATCTCTAAATAAAAGATTGAAGGTTTGGTCGTCGAAATTGCTTTCTTCTGCTTTGCGAACATTCTCTTCAAAATGCTTTGCTTCTTCAAAGGGCAATTTGTTTTCCTGCAGAGAAATGCGGTTACGAATGAATTTGTTTACAAGTGAAGTAAAACCTGTTTCATCA
Organism: Flavisolibacter sp.; assembly: GCA_017745135.1. Classification (GTDB taxonomy): domain Bacteria; phylum Bacteroidota; class Bacteroidia; order Chitinophagales; family Chitinophagaceae; genus Flavisolibacter. The sequence goes on along the minus strand of JAGIAB010000519.1, from coordinate 733 downwards.
ATATTTAAAATCTGTGAACACTGACGGATGTAATCTTGTTGTTTCGTGAAATCTTCTGTTTTATCAATCTTGGAAATGGTTTCTGCTATCTGATTAACCACTTCCGATTTTTTATTGGCGTCAGCGCCGGCATCTTTCAATGAAACTTCCAATTGAAAGAGGATGAAATCTTTTTTATTGTGCAGGATAAAGTTCCTGAATTGGTTCGCACCCACTTTTTGAACATAGCTGTCCGGATCTTCTTTATCAGGAATGAGAACCAGCTTTACATTCAGGCTTTCTTCCAAAGCCATGTCCAATCCCCGAAGAGCCGCCTTCACTCCTGCCGCATCGCCATCGTAAATTATGGTAAGGTTCTTCGTGTATTTTTTAATGAGACGAAGTTGATCCTGGGTTAACGAGGTTCCTCCGCTGGCTACCACATTTTCAATTCCTGCCTGGTGAAGAGAAATTACATCCGTGTATCCCTCAACTAACAAACATTCATCTGCTTTATCAATGGCATGACGGGCAAAATAAGTTCCGTAAAGAATTTTACTCTTTACATAAAGTTCGTTCTCGGGAGTGTTGATATATTTTGGCGCCTTATCATTTTTCTTAATCAGCCTTGCGCCAAAGCCAATTACTTTCCCGCTGTTGTTGTGAACAGGAAAAATAATTCTATCGCGATAATTATCGGCGAGTTGTTCATAACTCATATAAAATTTCAAAAAGATCTACGTAAGATGGCATA
>JAGIAB010000518.1 GCA_017745135.1 Flavisolibacter sp. | reverse complement strand
TTCTTGGCAAAAAAAGTAACAAAAAAGTCAAGGACGGCGCAAACGCTCCGCGTGCCCGTCCGTGCCACCGCACAGGGAAGAGTCATTATAATTTGGAAAGACATTACGATAGTAAGGTGGTCGTGCTATGATGAACTACTGCAGGCGCTGATATTGCGCCACTTAAACTACTGAGTGTATATAGGTTTGAAAGGCGCAATAAGGCGCTTGGAGAGTTCTTTAGATTGGAGGGGTGACTGCATGCTCAGTTAAGCCTCCAATAGGTCCTCAAAACTCTACTTCTTGCTGATCGACTATTCCTTACATGATTCGGCGAGTAAGAAGCTTGAAGATTTCATCGCAGTTGAATTAAAGAATAACTGCACGATCTCCACGCTCCGGCGGCACGCAGATGAAAACAAACCAAAGACTGCTAAGCGCTTTCCCAACCGTAACTGTCGTGAATACCGTGTACAGGATCAAGGCACATCCTGTTATTTGAAGCCTTCATGGCCTAACGCTTCTCTACGTTATCGGAGTTTCCCAGTGGCGATGGCCGGCAATGCGGCGGAGCATTCGCGTTTGCCTAGACCTTTTTGTTACTTTTTGGGGCAATGCCAAAAAGTAAAAGAAGAAAAAACTTCCTTCTCTTAAAAACACCCAAACAAAAAAAGGATGATCGCCAGATCATCCTTCACCTAAAGAATCAAAATATTAATACTCTTTCAACCCCTTCGCACTCCTATCCTCAAACTTGGGCCTTGGATACAAGGTCCTCGGTTTCTCCTTCACCAACTTCATTGCCTCATTAACCGCACGAACTAATTGAGGATCGATGCCCTTTGCCAACTGTGCCGGATCATCCCAAACTTCAATCTCCGGCTTAATACCATATCCTTCCGCAAACCATTTTCCATCACACCAAACAGCCGTCCACCAGGAACGGTAATAGCTCCACCATCAATCAATTGTATTGGTAGAAAGATTGAGCAGGTACAAACGTCCGCCGGCTTCAAAAACAATTTCATCCGGGCCTGCACTCATGTGGTTGATATCAATATCGGTAAAGCGGTGATCTGCTCCTTTGTTTTTTTATCGGCATCGTACACCCAAATATTCCTGCGGCCGTTTACGCCGCCATCGCTTACATAATACACTTTGTTCTTCACCCAAACCGGCTTGCCTTCGGTAGCATCGCTTTTGGTGATGTTATCGGCCGTGCCGTTCTTTAAATTGAAGATGTACACATCCGAGGTAAACCCGCTGCGAATGCGTTTGAAAGGATAATTCTCCGTGATCCTGGTTACATAGGCCACGCTGTTACCGTCAGGCGAAAACGAAGCCAGCTCGCCATAAGGAATGGAAAGCTTTTCGGGCAGCCCGCCTTTGGTGGATACGAGGTACAATTGATTAAAGCGGGGCGTACCGCTTTCACGTCCCGAAGCAAATAAAATGCGTTTGCCATCCGGGTGCCAGTCAATGGTCCGGTCGGGAAAGGAGTTCCAGGTAAGCCTTACGGGCACACCGCCGGTAACAGGCATGGTGTACACATCGGTATTGCCATCGTAAGTAGCGGAGAAGGCCAGGGTTTTTCCATCGGGAGAAAAACGCGGAAAAGCTTCTTCGCCGGGTGGAGGAAGTGAGCTTGTTGGCCGTGCCGCCGTTTTTAGAAACGATCCAGATATCGCCGCCATACACAAAAGCAATTTGCGAAGCCGAAACATCGGGATAGCGAAACAGTCGTGCATCAATTTAAGCTTGCACGGAGTAGATGGCCATACCCGTGATTGCTAAGAGGAGTAAGCGTTTCATTGAAAGCAGTTTTAAATGAAGGTTGTTTTAAAGTTAGGCTAATTGGGTGGTATAGGGAATGATGGAGTGGAGAAGATGATTAGAGGTTGGTGGAGGGGATGAGATAATTTTTATGGGCCAGGGGTTTGGATGTCTATTAAGCGTCTGTTGCGTCACACTGTTTTACATTAGTGATTATATTCATCATATCGTTCGGTTTATACTAGTTCGAAGACGTAGTACGAATGTTTTTATAACATCACTTAGTGAAGATGTATTATTAAATTTAAAGTTAAATATAGCAGATATAAAATGGACATACTATTTAATGATACATATAAATCCCTTGAGAATATCGGTTGGAAGGGCATTCCAGAGTTTTGTGTCATAACGGGGAAAAATGGCTCGGGCAAAACTCAACTTTTGCAACTAATTTATTCGGCGATAACCAAAAACTGGATAGGTATAGAAAATTTTGATCGTCCCAAATCGTTTCCGCAAATAAAAGGAGTGCAATTAAGAACAGAAGATGTTGTCTATTTGAGACATGATTGGCAACTTGAAAACTTGGGTCCAGCAATTATAGGAAATATCCAAGGAGAAAGAGAACAGTTATATACGCATTATAGTAACCACAGGCGCAATAGAGAAGGACAGTTCGGTACAAATCTTCAAGCTTTGTTTCAGGCAAAAAAGAACGACAACTATTCGGTTCAAGAGAATATCATGACTGACTTGTATGATAGACTAT
>JAGIAB010000517.1 GCA_017745135.1 Flavisolibacter sp. | reverse complement strand
CAACGGGCTCCTTTTTTTCTTCAGCCGGTTGCCTTATCAACTGTACTTTCAATTTTTGCTCCATCAGGCGCATTGCCACGAAAACCATGTTCCGGTCCAAAAGTAACTTTGATGTTGACACCGAGTTTCAGTAAAGTATCTACTAAATGTCTTTTGCCTACCATGGCTGTATGATTGGCGAATACGGCTACCCGTTTTCCTTTGAGCAAAGGGACGTATACATCCAATCGTTCTGCTCCCGGAATGATCACATTGGTGGACTTCTCAGTTGTAGTTTTTGTTTCCTGATCCGGTGTTTCGATCTTGACTTTTTGCTGCTGAGCAGGACAATAGGCTAAGAACAGAACACAAACGGAAACGACAGAGTATTTTAAAAACATGGTATTGCTTTTGAGCTTTTCAAAATAAAGTAAAATTTACTGAGCAAAATCTTAAAGATTAGTACCTTGCCCTTCTGCATTGAACATTTCCTGCTTTGCCCCACCTGGTTACTGCAGCAAAAGTGTGCGACGCACGAAACCAAATAGAACCCATTAGTTGACTACAAAAAATACAATCATGCAACAAGCACAACAAGGCGACAAAGTAAGAGTTCATTATCAGGGCACTTTACGTACAGGTGAAACATTTGATTCTTCTGAAGGGAGAGATCCGCTGGAGTTTACAGTAGGAAGCGGACAGGTGATCAGAGGTTTTGATGAAGGCGTAAAAGGAATGAGTGTCGGTGAAAAAAGAACAGTGGAAATTTCCGTTGAAGATGCCTATGGTGAAAAAAACAATGATATGATCATTGAATTTCCGAAAACGCAATTTCCTCCAGATATGAATCCCGAAGTAGGGCAGCAGTTGATGATGAGTAACGGCTCAGGCCAGTCATTCCCTGTTGTGATCGTTGAAGTAAAAGAAGATTCTGTTATTCTTGATGCCAATCATCCATTAGCCGGGCAGGATCTTATTTTCAATATTGAACTGGTAGAGATTGTTCCGACTTCGAGGATTATTTTACCGAAGTAAAGGCCCCCTCTAACTCCCCCGGTAGGGGAGAACAACGCACAAACACACATAGTTCAAAAGTCATTACATATAAAAAGCACTCAAATTGTTTGAGTGCTTTTATTTTTTTATTAAATGCTTGAAATAAATGATGAATCGTGAAATAAGTTAGGGCTGTGTGCAGATGGTCTTCCCACCGGGAAGGTCGGGATGGGCCGGGGTGAGGTTTACGCCAACTCTTTCTCTCTTTCCGATATTCTTACTGCATTCATTTGATTTCTTCCTCTTCTCAGCCACCAGCCTAACCAAAGTCCGGTCAATCCCCAGGCTGCAATAGCATCAAAGAAATAAGCCCAGATGTCAAAGAATTTGTACCAGATATTTTCTGTGTAAGGTTCGAATAAAAATGCAATTAAACCTACAATCAGTGCCGAGGTAAGAATGGTTCCAAAACCTGGTGTTGCCATTTTTCCAATGAGCCAGCAAAACAATAGTACCATTACAAAGTCCACCAAAAAGCCACGAATCATGTTCATGATCATGGCATTTGTTGATGTTTCAAATTTGTTGTGGTACTGGATTACCGCACGAGGCTGACCGTCATATTCTTTCATTTTCTGCTGCATTTCCGTATTGCCGGTACCCTCTGGCACGGCCGGCATTAAATAACCTCCGTCATCCAGGTTTTGGGTTTTCAGAAAATCCATAATTGCTTGTTGTTTCTCTGTGTATTGCTGTGCGGGTTTATGAAGATTAACTGCAGCAAAAGATAGATACTGCCAGATAAAAATAATAATGGCTCCAACAAGGGAACCGATAATTGCTTTTTTCATGTTGAGAGGTTTTGGTTGACTATTAAGTTACGCTAGTTCCATTTTTCTGCAATGATTGTTTTTTCATCATTAATTTCGGGACTCAAATTTTTTTCATGTTTGATACCTATCAATTCACGGCGGCGGAGCGGTTCATGCGGTATGTGCAGGTGGATACGCAAAGCGATCCGCTTTCCAATACACATCCCACCACGGAAAAGCAAAAAGATCTTTCAAAGATTTTGGTTGAAGAATTAAAACAAATGGGGATTGCTGATGCTGAAATGGATGAATACGGATATGTATATGCAACGATTCCTTCCAACACGGATAAAAAAGTTCCGGTGATTTGTTTTTGTGCGCATGTGGATACAGCGCCGGATGCAAGTGGTACGGGAGTTAAACCTATTCTACATAAAGATTATAAAGGACAGGATATTGTTTTACCTGATGATAAAAACCAGGTGCTTCGCAAAAGCGATTTTCCTTACCTGGAAAAATTAATTGGCCATGATATCATTACAGCGAGTGGCACTACTTTACTCGGTGCAGATGACAAAGCAGGTGTGGCCGAAATCATGGATGCTGCCCGTTTATTAATGAAACACCCTGAAATCAAACATGGTGACATCAAAATTCTTTTTACGCCAGATGAAGAGATTGGTAGAGGTGTTGATAAAGCAGATTTAAAACGTTTAGCAGCAGATTTCGCTTATACC
>JAGIAB010000516.1 GCA_017745135.1 Flavisolibacter sp. | reverse complement strand
GTAGAAAGCTATGGGATTGGTGGTTATGGTGAACATAGGACAATTTATCGTCGCAGTAAAGTATTTGATTCTGCCGATGGTGGTGAGGCAAGAAGATTGCATTTAGGCATTGACATATGGGGCAAGCCCTACACCAAAGTAATGGCGCCCTTAGATGGAATTGTTCACAGCTTTTCTTTTAACAATGCATTTGGAGATTACGGAGCAACTATTATTCTTACGCATAATTTAGAAGGAGAAACTTTTCACACGTTGTATGGACACCTAAGTTTGAATTCAATTAAAAACATCCAGGAAGGAGATCGAATTAGAAAAGGAGATGTGTTTACCGAGTTTGGAATTCCTTTTGAAAATGGTCAGTGGCCACCGCATTTGCATTTTCAACTGGTCATTGATATGGAAGGAAAGAAAGGTGATTATCCTGGCGTTTGTAAATTTTCAGAAAGAGAAAAGTATTTAGCGAATTGTCCTGATCCGGATTTGATTTTACAGATGATGCAGTATGTGGCTAAGAGATAAAAGAGAAAAGGAGTAAAAAGAGTTTCACAGTTCTCCTTATCTCTTTTACTCTTTTATCTCTTAGCTCTACTTCACCACTTTAATGCTAAACATTGGCGTTCCAACAGCCTGCATCATACTCACCCACAAAGGCACGTAGGCTTCGGTAACTCTTGCTGATTGAATTCCTCCAAGATCCAATAAATTATCAGCCTTCCATCCAAATGTATCTACCAAAAAATGCTTCACTTTATTCTTGGCATCGGCGTCATCACCGCAAATGAATAAACTGTGATCTCCATTGTTTACCAGCTTTGGATTTACCATCACATTGCAGTTAACCGTATTGAATACTTTAACCACTTTAGCAGCGGGCCATGCTTTCTGAATTTCTTCGCCAAGGGAATTGAAATTGCTTAATCCGTCCAATAATCCCGGCGGCATTCCCCTACTAAAATCAAGTGGATTGGTAACATCCATTACAACCTTGCTTGCAACATTCTCCGCATCCACAGCACCTACAGCATCTAATGTGTGTGCTCCATTCAAACACAAAAACACTATCTCACCAAATGAGGCTGCATCATTAAAATCGCCTTGTGAGGCATGATTGTTTGATTTTTTTACCCACCCGGCCGCTTTCTCGTTATTGGCAGAGCGACTTCCCATTCTTACATTGTGCCCTTTTTCGGTAAGTGCGGTAGCAATGGTTTCTCCAACCATGCCGGTACCTAAAACGCCAATGTTCATGATGATTTTGTTTACTCAAATTTACTGTAAGCTTTAAGCATTTCTTGAACAGATTTCTTTGCTAAAAGCCTTAGTTTTACAGCAATGGCAAATCCTAATTTGAATAAAGAAAAAGAAAGTCTGTCAGCAGCCGATAAGGAGTTTGAAAACAATATCCGGCCAAGGCAGATAGATGAGTTTTCCGGCCAACCACAGGTAATTGAAAACCTGATCATTTTTATTAAGGCAGCAAAGATCCGTGGCGAGGCGCTTGATCATGTTTTATTTCATGGTCCTCCGGGGTTGGGAAAAACTACCTTATCCAGGATTGTTGCCAATGAACTTGGCGTGAACATAAAAGAAACCTCAGGGCCAGTTATTGAAAAACCCGGTGACCTTGCAGGATTGCTTACCGGATTGGAGGCAAATGATGTTTTGTTCATCGATGAGATTCACAGGCTGAGTACTGTGGTTGAAGAGTATTTGTATTCGGCGATGGAAGATTACAAGATCGATATTATGATCGATAGTGGTCCAAATGCCAGGAGCATACAGATCAACCTGAATCCTTTTACTCTGATTGGAGCTACTACAAGAAGTGGTTTGCTCACTGCGCCATTACTTTCCCGTTTTGCCATCAAATCAAGGCTTGAATATTACAATGCAGAAACGCTGAAGAAGATCGTTCTTCGCTCCTCTGATATTTTAAATGCAGAAATCTCTTCCGATGCTGCCGGTGAAATTGCAAGAAGAAGCCGCGGTACACCACGTATCGCCAACGGTTTATTGAGAAGGGTAAGAGATTTTGCACAGGTGTTGAATGACGGTATGATTGATATGGGCATCACGCAGCATGGGCTTAAAGCTTTGAATGTAGATGAACACGGTCTGGATGATATGGACAACCGGATTCTTTCCTCCATCATTGAAAAATTCAAAGGCGGCCCTGTTGGTATTACTACAATTGCCACTTCGGTTGGTGAAGAGCCCGGAACCCTGGAAGAGGTGTATGAACCGTTTTTGATCCAGGAAGGATTTATTAAACGAACACCAAGAGGAAGGGAAGCTACTCATAAAGCGTATGAACATCTTGGAAAAAATCCGCCAATGCCCGGAGTGGGGCCAACACTTTTTAATGTCTGATTTCTTGACTAAATTGTCGGCAGCGAATAACTGTTTATGAGACTTTGCTACCTGCTGCTATTTTCTGTAATTCTTTTTTCATGCAAATCAGCATCAGAAGAAGAAGCTTCTTTTGAAAAAGTGTGGTTTTATGATGATGATCTTTCTGCTGAAAA
>JAGIAB010000515.1 GCA_017745135.1 Flavisolibacter sp. | reverse complement strand
CGTCCAATGCTTTCATAATGGAAACCTTTTTTCTCCATGGCAGCAACATCAAATACATTGCGGCCATCAAAAATCACCGGTTCCTTTATGGTAGAAAGAATCTTGTCAAAATCAGGAGTTCTGAACTCATTCCATTCCGTTGCAATGATCAAAGCATCGGCATTTTGTAAACAATCGTAGGGAGTTTCGCAGAAAGAGATCTTGTCACCGAAAATTGCTTTTACATTTTCCATTGCCTCAGGATCAAATGCGGAAACGCTGGCTCCTGCATCTATTAATTCACGGATAATTTCCAAAGCCGGAGCTTCCCGAATATCATCGGTGTTTGGCTTAAAGGCCAATCCCCACAAGGCAAAATGTTTTCCAGCCAAATCGCCAAAATATCTCTTGATCTTGGTAATCAAATGAGATTTCTGATTCTCATTCACTTCCGTTACTGCATCTAAAATTTTGAAATCGTAATTTGCTTCCTTTGCAGAATACATCAGTGCTTTTACATCCTTGGGGAAACAACTTCCACCGTAACCGATGCCAGGGAATAAGAAACGTTTTCCAATGCGCTCATCACTTCCAATTCCTTTTCTTACCATATCCACATCAGCACCCAAACGCTCACACATTTGTGCAATCTCATTCATGAAAGAGATCTTCGTTGCCAAAAATGCATTAGCTGCATATTTGGTAAGTTCTGCAGAGCGTTCATCCATAAAAATGATGGGATTACCCTGGCGAACATAAGGAGCGTACAGTTCTGTCAACATTGTTTGTGCTCTTTCAGAAGTAGTGCCAATAACAATGCGGTCAGGTTTCAGAAAATCATCTACAGCCACACCTTCACGAAGGAATTCAGGGTTTGATACCACATCAAATTCCCCCTTATAATTTTCTGAAATAACAGCTTTTACTTTTTCTGCAGTGCCTACAGGCACAGTACTCTTGTCAATAATGATCTTATAATCGGTAAGAAGCTTACCAATTTCATGTGCAACGCCTAAAACATATTTAAGATCTGCAGAGCCATCCTCTCCGGGAGGAGTAGGTAAGGCAAGAAATACGATTTCGGCCTCTTCTAAACCTTCTTTTAGCGAAGTGGTAAATGATAGACGCTCTTCCTTAAGATTGCGTTCGAATAATTTTTCAAGACCAGGCTCGTAGATGGTGATCTGACCGTTCTTTAATTTGTTGACCTTTCTTTCATCAATGTCAACACAGCAAACATGGTTTCCGGTTTCGGCTAAGCAGGTGCCTGTAACTAACCCTACATACCCCGTACCTACAATAGCAATTTTCATATTGTACGCTTTATTGGTTAACGAAATTTAAAACAGATGACGTAATAAAACTGATTTGTTCGTGATCCATTTCGGTATGCATAGGAAGAGAAATTACTCGTTCGGTTAGCCAGTCGGTATTGGATAATTCTGTTGCTGAAGCATTAAACTGTGCAAACATCTTTTGGCGGTGCGCTGGCACAGGATAATAAATCATCGATGGAATTTTGAGGTCTGCAAGATAAGCATGCAATTTGTTTCTATCAATACCCTCTAAAATTAAAGTGTACTGGTGAAAAACATGTTTACACCAAGGTGCCCTGTAAGGGGTTTTAAGCTGTGGATGAGCCTGGAAAACAGCATCATAGCTATCAGCAAGCTTTCTCCTTGATTCTATGTATTTGTCAAGTTGTTTAAGCTTTACTTCGAGAACAGCGGCCTGCAAACTATCTAAGCGGCTGTTGCAACCAACCAGGTCATGATAATAACGTTTACTCTGGCCGTGGTTAGCAATCATTTTGAGTTTAGCAGCAAGCTCATCATCGTTGGTCATGATAGCGCCGCCATCCCCATAACAGCCTAAGTTTTTTGAAGGGAAGAAAGAAGTGGTTCCTATTGTACCGATAGCTCCGGTTTTTTTGACCGTTCCATCCGAAAAATAATAATCGCCGCCAATCGCCTGTGCATTGTCCTCTATAACATAAAGATTATGCGCTGCTGCAATCTTCATGATCTCTTCCATATTTGCGGCCTGACCATACAAATGAACAGGAATGATAGCCTTTGTTTTTGGAGTGATTGCCTTTTCAATGGCAGCAGCATCTATACAAAATGTTTTGAGGTCAACATCTACAAAAACAGGAGTCAGTTTTAATAAAGCAACAACCTCGGTAGTGGCAATAAACGTAAACGAAGGCGTGATCACTTCATCTCCGGGCTGAAGGTCTAAAGCCATCAGGGCAATTTGCAAGGCATCGGTACCATTAGCACAGGGGATGACATGTTTTACCTCGTTATATTTCTCAAGAGCAGTAGCAAAATTTTGTACCTGCGGGCCATTGATGAAAGCAGCAGTTTCTATGACCTGCGAAATAGCAGCGTCAATTTCAGGCTTGATATGTTGATACTGCTGTTTCAGATCGACCATTTGTATAGGGCGCATTCTGTTAGGATTGTGTTTATAAAGGGATTTGAGCGCCGCAAAAATAAGCGAATTAGCAGCAGGTAGGGAGATTGCCTTTACTTTTGCAGCGAC
>JAGIAB010000514.1 GCA_017745135.1 Flavisolibacter sp. | reverse complement strand
CATCACATCCGGTACACTTAGAATGAGTGACGACGAGCGGCTAAAGCAAATTGATTCTTTGTATGAGGACATGGTTGACAAACTAAGTTTTCTCAGACACTTCAATAATCAAACTTCTGTTCTTGCCTTGCAACGAACGAAAGATGAAAAGCAAATCAATTTTAGTAAAAAGATTTACGGTTTAGGTAATTAATCAAATTATATGGCACGCTATACAAAAACAGTGTTGATCGCACTTATTGGAACTGTATTGCCCGCACTTTCTTTTGCGCAGGGAGGACTTGCCGGTGAAATGAAGGGGCTGCATTCCGTTTTAGACCAGCTTTATGAGGAGATGATGCCACTGTGCTCCCAATTAATCGGAGTGGGTAGGGGCATAGCTGGTTTTGCTGCTACGTGGTATATCGCTTCCAGGGTGTGGGGACATATTTCAAGAGCGGAGCCCATTGATTTTTATCCCCTGTTCCGTCCCTTTGTAATCGGCTTTGCTGTCATCATTTTTCCAAGCGTAATTGCTATGGTCAATGGGGTAATGAAGCCTACCGTCACGGCAACAGGCGCCATGGTAGAAAACTCAGATAAGGCCATCGCTCAACTTCTCAAGCAAAAAGAAGAAGCAATCAAAAAAACCGAGCTCTGGCAGATCTACGTTGGGGAAAGTGCCGATGGTGACCGGGACCGTTGGTACCGGTATACACATCCGGGTGAAAGTGGCGAGGGCTGGTTGGAGTCCATCGGCAACGACGTTCGGTTTGCCATGGCAAAGGCAGGTTATAATTTTAAGAACACCATTAAACAATGGATGTCCGAGGTGCTACAGGTGCTTTTTCAGGCGGCTTCCTTATGTATTGATACCATACGAACATTTTATCTCATTATTCTGGCGATACTGGGCCCACTTGTTTTTGGGATTGCAGTCTTCGATGGTTTTCAGCATACACTTACCGTGTGGCTGGCCCGGTATATTAATGTCTTCCTCTGGCTTCCGGTAGCCAACATCTTTGGGTCAGTTATTGGAAAGATCCAGGAGAAGATGATTGCTCTCGACATTGAGCAAATTGGTCAGGCTGGCGACACTTTTTTTTCTCCTACAGATACTGCCTACTTAATCTTTATGATCATAGGCATCATAGGCTACTTCACCGTTCCTTCAGTTGCTAATTATATTGTTCATGCAGGAGGAGGCAATACACTTCTTTATAAAGTAACCTCTATTTTTTCATCTTCTACTTCTTCTGTCACGCAGATGGCCGGTAGCAGTGCGACATCTATGATCAAGGATGTGTATGGAGATGCGGCGGGGACCCTTAGAAACGGTATGTCTACGCAAGGAACTAGCTCAGGATATTTCGCGGACAGGATTTCAGGTAAGTAGCGCCAGTTCGTCTTATACGAGGCTAAAAATCGAATAACGATTAGCAACACTGGTTGGAGATACGACATCCTGATTGGAGCAATGAAGTAGATTGCGGTCGCTCAGAGTTCGACTTTTCAACAACAATTCGTTTGCCAGTGAGCATCAAAAAACGATAAGTCTTTCACCGGAAAACATTATTTCCATATCCAATACTGAACGAAAACCAAGAATGTTGAACCTTTTTAAATGCAAAGGTCCCATTGTAGGAAACGTAATATGTTTCAGGACTGTAACCGCTAGAGGTCTAACCAAACACAAAGAATGTCTACAAGACTGCCAAATCCTTTCGCAAGCCATGCTACAAAACTCACTTGATTCTATCGCACTCCACTGCGTCCTACGTTCATTTCGGTCGCCTTCAGTTCACCCGCTGGCAATAATTTTATTCGCCTTGCTGCCAAAGCCGAATAATTGTTTTTTCCTATTCTTTCCTAAACTGATTACCGGAAAAATAATTATTCCTTCCGGAAGTAAGTTTTTCATCTCAGGGCGCCCTTACATTAGCTATTGTTAATTGAATATATCCATGAAATCAGCAAAATGTGGAAACTGGTTCATTCCACGAACGTGTGCATTCGGAAGATAAAACTCGTGTCTCTTCTGCATTCCTAATGGTTTAAAAAAGCAATGTGCCATAACAAAGAATTCAGTAAGCTTCATTGTGAGCACTTAACGAAAACACACAGCTAACTTTATTAAACTGTTTAATTTTAAAAAAATAATACGTTTTTTCTTCTTTTAGCTTGTAATCAGCAATATGCAAAGTCCAATATTATTAACGCAGGATCCTTGTCTCTTTGGAATTCTGGACCGCATCACCGATGGTTTCTACGCGATTGACTCGCATGGGACCGTGCTTTACTGGAACAAGGCTGCCAAAGAAATGCTGGGAAAATCTGGAGAGGAGGTCATCGGTAAATCGCTGTGGGATTGTTTTCCGGGGGCTAAAGAGTTGAATTTTTACACCTATTATCAGAAGGCATTTCAAGAACAAAAAACCATTCGCTTTGAAGGATACTATCCTCCTCGAAATATTTGGGCCGAGATAAGTGTGTATCCGTCTGTCAACGGGATTTCCGTTTATTTTAAAAACATCAATGAACGCAAGCGGATGGAAAGGGAGTTAATGGAGCAGCAGCGAGGGCTGACAACTGCGGTGATTGCGGCACAGGAACAGGAACGCTCTCAGATC